>DATMLR010000477.1:0-4787 GCA_035570015.1 Puia sp. | reverse complement strand
TGTTTGGTCTTGGGCACAAAAAGGTCTTTCATCAGCCCCCAGTCCAGGAAGGCGCCTTGCGGGGTCACGCTGACGACGCGGAGCAGGACGATATCGCCGAGGAAACCTAATGGTTTTTGGGTGGTGGCGATAAGGCGGTCTTCGCTGTCGTGGTAAAGAAAGACTTTAAGCTGGTCGCCGGGTTTGGCGCTGGTAGGGGCAAATCGTTTTGGCAGCAGGATGCCGACGCCGCCGTCATCGAGGATGAGACCCATGGAGGGTTGTCGTTTCACGACCAAGGTATTGTATTCGCCGACGCGGACCATCGGGTAAAGATACGATTATGGGTGAAGTTCTGTAGATTCGCCGGATGGGGAAGTACATAATTTATTTGATTTTCCTCGCGGTGGCTTGTCATGGGCGTGGAGGTTCGACTATTCGATTAGGTGATGGCACACGCTATGTCAACAATACCGGCGATGCGCAGTGGGTGACTTTGCCGGATAGCAGCCGGATCAAGCTCGGCAATGGGACGACGGTCATCCTGGAGGCGGGGTTTACGAACGGTGCCCGGGTGGTGGACCTGGATGGGGAGGCGATGTTCGAGGTCCGGGAGAGGCCGGGGGGGTCTTTTGTCGTTATGACCAGGAATCTTATTATCGTGGGGCCCGGGACCCAATTCCGGGTGGATGCGGTGCGGAGCAGGCCCGGGGAGGAAGTGGATCTGGTGGCCGGCCAGTTGACAATCCGAAAGTCTTATCATTCCGATCTGGATAGTTTGCCTGAGGTGTTAAATTCCGGAGATATGCTGATGATCAACCGGGAGATCGATTTGATGGAGAAGGAAAGGATGAATCCGGATGAATTAGATAAGGTGAGGGGTAAATTTTGATATCTTGTCAAATTGATCGGGACAACGCGACTAATCAACCTCATCTTCCGCAAATGTGAGCAAGTAGTTGTTGGGGTCGGCGATGGAGAATTCTGTCGCGCCGTAGAAGGTCTTCTGCAGACCATGGACGACGGTGACTTTGTCTTTAATGCTTTCGAAGAAGAGGCGGATATTCCGAATCCGGATATAGAAAAGCAGGGAGCCGCCGTCCTGACGGCTGATCATGGGGAGGGTGTCACCGAGGCTTTGAAAGGTTTGGAACATAAAGGTGACGTTGCCGCTGCTGACCATGGCCCAGTCGAGGTTGCCGTCCGATTCGGCCGGAACGGACATGACAAGGTTAAAGCCGAGGGATTTATAAAATTCGATGGTGGCTCGGATGTCTCTGACGAAGAGATTGGGGGCGAGGGATTCCATGTGGGGATGTTTTAATCAAATATACTAAAAAAATTAGCAAAACAAAAATATTTTTAGAGCGGATCGGGGTGGGCGTAATTTCCGGTGGTCGGCGTAATTTGCGGGATATGCCACAGGTCGTATCGTACCAGATCGCGGACAGTATTGATGTCAAAGGTTTCCGGACGGCTTATAAGGAAGGGATCTATCATTATGATGCGGATGAGCTTTTCTATAAGACGGGGGAAGGGTGTTATGTGTATGTATTTAAATATGGTGTGGTCTGCTTCATGGGATACAGTGAGGGGGAGGCGTCGGCGTTCATGGAACGGATTGTGCCGTTTTGCAAGAATGTATTCGGGCAGCGACTGAGCGAGGAGTTCGAGGTGGAGACGAACGCGGCGGAGAATAAGTTTGGGTACAATAAGATAGAGATTATGAAGCCGGATGTGGAGGTGTTGCGGCTGATCATGCTGAACGTGTCTCAATCGGTTGCATTGGATTACTTCTCGGAGCAGACGAACGCTTTACAGGAGGAGACTAACTCAAACACTTTGAACCTGGAACGGCGGGGCCGGTTGAATATAACGGGTGTACACCTGAAGAAATATATCGGCAAAACGCTAAACCTCAAAAATCGGATTGCCGAGAACCTGTACATTTTCGACTCGCCGCCGGAGACCTGGGAGGATGAAAATCTGAACCGCATCGATCAGGGGCTCAAAAAGACGTTTGACCTGCAAGACCGTTACCGGGATATCCGGGAAGGTCTGGAGATCGTGCGGGAAAATCTGGACCTTTTCAAAGACCTGCTGCAATATCGGAACAGTACGTTCCTCGAATGGATCATTATTATCCTTGTTGCGCTAGAAGTTGTCAATCTCCTACTTGGTAAATTCTTCAAGATCTGAATGGATCGCTTGCACGATCTGAACGGTTCGCTTGCGCGATCTGAACGGTTCGGGAGGATTCGTGTTCATCTTACACATTTGAACGAGGCGAAGTTTTCTTACAAATCAAATATATTTTGAGTTTTTAAATATGTTTTCAATCCGCTGAATTTCACTCTATTGAAAATTTGCGGAACGCTGTTTCCGTAATATATTTTATACTAAGCGAATAAAAGTTGCATCCCGCCGGGCCAAAATTTTCCTTTGAAGCTTGAAAATCTAAAACTGCTGTTTATGACAAAACAACGATTGCTAAGCAGAATGCTTGCGGGCATTTGTTTCCTACTACTTTTCCAACTGGCGAGGGCGCAAAACAAAGTTATCTCGGGGGTGGTGTTGGATGATAAGGGCGGTCCCTTGTCGGGCGCCACGGTTCGGGTCCTAAATAGTGCAAAGGGCGTGAATACGGATGCGGATGGGAAGTTCACCCTTTCCGTGCCACCGGAGGCCACGATGCTGGCGATCACATATGTCGGCTATGAGCCGCAGGAGATCGCGATCCGCAACCTTACGACGTTCAGGGTAAGTCTGAGGCCTACCCGGTCGAGCCTGGATGAGGTGGTCGTCGTGGGTTATGGAACACAGCGGCGAAAAGATGTGACGGGTTCGCTAGCTTCCGTGAAGGGCAATGACATCAAGGAGTTGCCGGTGACGGATATAACGGCGGCATTGCAGGGCAGGGCAGCCGGCGTAGAAGTGATCCAGAACTCCGGGCAGCCGGGTGGATCGACGCCGACGATCATCATCCGGGGCCTGTCTTCGCTGCACCAACCTGCACCCCTGTATATTGTCGACGGCGTGCGGGTGCCGGGCGACAATATCAACATCCAGGATATTGCGACAGTCGATATTCTGAAGGATGCGAGTGCGGCTGCGATCTATGGCTCGGCGGCGGCGGGGGGCGTCATTCTCATCACGACCAAGAAGGGCAGCGGTTCCAAACCGCAGGTGAATTTCAATGCACGGTACGGGGTGAGCGTTCCGAAGCTATACGATAACCTCTTGCGGAAGAACGATTATATCACCTTCGAGAATGTGATCAACCCGGCCTATTTCAAGAATGCGACCGAAACCGATACGCTGCCGGATGTGGACTGGGTGAAGGCGATCTATGGGAATGCGTACGAGCAGAACTACAATCTTTCGGTATCGGGCGCCAGCCCTTCGATGAACTACCTCCTCTCGGGTTTCTACAATGCGCAGAAGGGTATCTTTATCCGGAACTATTCGAATATCGGCGGGGTGCGGGTCAATACGGACTATAAGCTGGGTGACTGGATCAAGATCGGAGAGCAGCTGGCGGTATCGCAGCGTAAAACGGCGCCGCTGGTTGGCCAGGATGCAGAGCTGCACAATCCGCCGTTCCGGACGATGCCGATTATCCCCGTCAAAGAACCGAACGGGAACTGGGGTACAGTGCCACCGGGCTATGGCATTCAGTTTGGCGGGCCCAACCAGGTAGGTGCGGCCTATGCGGCGGACGCCCTCGACATTCAAAACAATTTCCAGGGAAATGTCTATGCCGAGATCAAACTACCCTTACACCTGAATTTCCGGAGTACGCTGGGGTATAGCTATTATCTGGAGACGGAAGATTTCTATCAGGCGCCGTTCAATTTCGGTGCGGATGTCGATGCGACGAATTCGTTGAACAAGATGTATAACCAGAGCGGGCAGCTGCTGGATAACTTCGTATTGACGTACGATCAGGAGTTCGGCAAGCATGCGATTAATGCCGTAGCCGGTTATGAGCAGATCACGACCAAGATCGACAATCTCTATACGACGGTTTCATCTAACGGGCTGCCGGACTACTCGATCATCACGACGTCCAATTCCACGACGTCGGCTACCGGGGAATACGACCCCAACGGGTTGATCAAATCGTACTTCGGGCGGGTGAACTACAATTTCGACAAGCGGTATTATATCTCCGGTTCTGTCCGGCAGGATGCGAATTTTACCGTTTTTGGTCCGCAGAAACAGAAAGGGGTGTTCACAGCGGCATCCGCGGGCTGGACGATCAGCGATGAGAACTTCTTCCAGACGATCGCGTCGACGGTGAGCTTGCTGAAGCTGCGGGGAAGTTATGGGACGCTGGGGAACAGCAATGTGCCGCCGTATACTTTTGCGGGCTTCTATGGACCATATTCGGGCGTCGCAACATTCGGGAATACGTCAGTCAACGGCGCCAATTTCGCGCCGGGGGCGCCGTTGCTAATCGGCTCATCGATCAACACTATTTCCAACCCCGGCCTGCACTGGGAGACGGTAACGGAAACCAATCTTGGCCTGGATGGCGAACTGTGGCACGGCACGGTGTATTTCAGCGTGGAATGGTATAATAAGCTGACCAAAGACATGCTGTATGCGCTTCCGCTGCCGCCGAATGCCGGATTTTCTTCGCCTTTCTTTACGAATATCGGCAATGTGCAGGGTAGGGGGGTAGACGTCCTTATCGGATACAAGGACAAAAAGGGTCCGGTCAGCTATGACATCACGGCGACGGCTGGTTTCAACACCAATAAGGTTACCAACCTGGACGGGATTGCGACAGATGCGTTGCCTGA
>DATMLR010000476.1:0-3548 GCA_035570015.1 Puia sp. | reverse complement strand
CAGGAGAATGTGATCTACCGGGGGGAGCAGATGCATTCTTTCAATTATGTGTTCAGTCCTCGGGGAGCCGATGGCCAGCCGATCCCGATCTGTGATCCGGTGACGGGGGATATCGATAAGAAATGTGTCGAACATTGGAAGCAGTATGATATCTCGTTGTATTTGCGGGCAAAGTGGACGATGTTGCAAAAGGATCTGCAGGGCAAGGTCAGGGTAACGGTCGGCAACAGTGATAATTTCCTGTTGAACTATGCGGTGCATATGCTCGATGATGAGATGAGAAAGTTGGGTTCTCCTTTTGTATTTGCGTATTACCCCGGTGATCATTTCACGGTGGCTACGCCGCAATGGAGGGCGGATGGCTTTAATTTCCTGGAGGAGCGGTATTTGACGTGGAAGGCTGCGGCTCACTGAGGCTTCAGGCGGGGATCGTCTGCGGCCATAGCCGGGAGCCAGGGGGTGCCGATCCGTTCGCGGGTCCAATAATGGCGGCCAGGGTTGCCGGGCGGTGCAAAGGAATAGCGATAGAGGATGGCGCGGATATAGCGGGGAGGTTTGCTGCGGAACGGGCTTTCGGCGAAGAGGCTGAGGGCGCCGGGATCGTTGTGAAGCAGCTTTGAGATCAGGGTGAAGGTCCAGGGGTATTCATCGGGAGTGGACATGGCGGCAAACCACATTTGCCAGTCGAACCGAAGGTGGTAGGGGGCGATTTGAGGGGGGCGTTGATCCGGGCTAGTAGGGAGACCTTTATAGGGATATTCTTTCCAGACGGCGGAATCGGTGGGGGTGTCGTCATACGTTCCTTCGAACACAATGTTATAACGTTCCCGGCCGACCGATCCGAAGGCGCCGTAGGTATTGACGAGGTTGAGCGGGTCGAAAGAGGTATTCATGATCTGGTTTGGGGAAAGCATATTGAGAACCGGCTGGATACTGAGGAGGCCGATGACGACGGTGACGACCCAGGCGGTGATGGACATGGGGCGGGAGGGCGCTGCGGCGGACATGGCTTTGTTAGCGAGGTGGGTAAGGCTGCGCGGGAGGAGTGGGGACCAGAAGGCGTCGTCGAAGCAAGCGAGAGCGGGGATGACGGTCAGCCAATTGAGAAAGGAGAGGTTGCCGCTCAGGATGAGGACGATCTGCAGCAGGATGATGATAATGCCGGCGATATGACGGGCGATGCGGGGGCCAAAGACGAAAAGGGGTGCAACGAGTTCCGCCAGCCAGTTAAACCAGACGCCCATGCGAAGCAGGAAGCGCGGGAGGAAATGGAACCAGCGGCTTAGGGGCCCGGGCATGGGTTGGGTCTCGAAATGATAGTAGAGGGCGGTAGAGTTGCGCCAAATCTCATCGCCGCGGGCTTTTATCAACCCTGCGCCGAACATGACGCGGCAGATGAGCCAGCGGAACAGAATAATTATGGGTAGGGGCGGCTCGCGTCGGGGGAAGGGGCGGGGATCGAGGAGCGGGCAAAGGAAAATGGCGAGGAACCCGGTCTCCAGCAGTTGGATTTCCCAGCCGTAGCCATACCATTCCTGACCGACGTTACAAAATGACATATAGAGGAACCAGAGGATGAAAAGAATGAGCGCGTTGGCGAAGCCGGCGGTTACGACGCAGGAGAGGAGGAAGCCGATCCAGGCAAAGATCAGGAGGGCGCTATCGGAATGGGTGAACCAGAAGATTGAGGGAAGGCGAAAAAACCCGGCGCTTTTGTTACCCAGGGATTCTATGACGCGTCTTAAGAAGGTGTCGACCGGGGTGAGGCCGTGGGAACCGATGAGGGGGAGGATTTGGTTGATCGCGACGAGAAAAGCCACGGCGTAGACGATGCCCAGCAGGCGAAGGATGAGGAAGCGAGTTAGCCAGTAGGTGGGGCGGTCGGGCATGTCTGGCGAATATTTAGTAGATTGATTTATGATTGCAAAAAGTTTACCACGGATAACGGTGGCGGTTCTGGCGACGATGACGGGTTTGTACCCGGCTTTCTACTATATTCATTCGGGTAATCCGGGGTTGTTGCAACAGAAGTCCGCCGAATTGCTGGCCAGCCATTTTTACCGGGGTTCATTCTATACCCACATCACGTTTGGCGGCATGGCGCTCCTTATCGGGTGGATGCAATTTAGCAAAAAGATCAGAGCGAGGAAACCGGACCTGCACCGGGGATTGGGGAAGGCGTATATGGTGGCGGTAGCGCTGAGTGCGGTTGCGGGGTACATTATCGCGATGTCAGCGACGGGCGGGGCGGTGAGTATGGCGGGTTTTGGGCTGCTGGCGATCGTCTGGCTATATACGGATATCAGGGGGTATGCGGCGATCCGGAGGCTGGACATTGTGAGGCATCGGGCGTGGATGCTGCGGAATTATTCGCTGGCGTTTGCGGCAGTGACATTGCGGATCTATTTGCCGCTGGCGACGGCCGTTTTGCATTTAGATTTCATTCCTTCTTATCGGGTGATCTCGTGGCTGTGCTGGGTACCGAATTTAATCGTGGCGGAGGTGCTGGTGCGGCGGTATAAGGCTAGCTAATTCAGTACTAACTTGTAGCCAATCGAGAAGGAGATTGGGATGAGGTTGTTGCTAAATGAAACGCCGTTTGCGTTCAGCTGATCGATATAGTTTTGGACGTCCGGGCTACGGAGGGGAATCAGGATGGCCAGGGAAAGATATCCCTTGCCCGGGGTGGTGGGGCCGAGGTCGAGGCCGATGCC
This sequence comes from Puia sp., assembly GCA_035570015.1. Lineage (GTDB taxonomy): Bacteria > Bacteroidota > Bacteroidia > Chitinophagales > Chitinophagaceae > Puia. The sequence continues at coordinate 834 of DATMLR010000476.1, read as the reverse complement.
CACGGTAGGGCCATAGAACAATTTGTTGTCCTGCGAATAGTTGGTGACGACTATGGCTGCGTTATAGCCATACATGCCTTCGATGAAGGGGCGCACCTTTGAGTGGCCCTGGTTGGGGAGCAGGCGGAGTTTGATGCCGGCGTTGTAGCCAAATCCGGCCAATGCGTAACCGAAGCCGATGAAAAGTCCGATGTTTTGCTGTGGGTAAATGGTAAGATTGCCGCCAAATCCACCATAGTCCTGGCCGAAGCCAAGACCGAGGGTGAATACATCAGAGGATCTTATTTCAGAGGTGTGCATGGAATCCTGGGCGTGGGTTACGGTAAAGAACATAAGGATAGCAACGGCAGTTGAGAACAGGTATTTATACATTTTGGTGGTGTTTTTCTATGGTCGAGTATGCGGGTACGGGAGAGGCAATAAAGTTGCAAAAAGGTTTTATCATTCTGAGTTTATGAATCGTTAAAACGCAGTTGCGGAGATGTTAACGAACTAAACGGTCCAAATGCTTGCTGGAGCGGGCATCTTTTGCTATCTTACGGAGTACACCGATTTGCCCGATGAACCGTTATTTCAGTTGCTTGCTTTTTTGTTATCTGATCATAGGCGCCGGAAGGACTGCAGTTTGTCAGAATTATGTATTCGCCCAGCTAACTGGTACGCCTATGAATACTACCGGGTGGAACCTGGCGGGGGATGCTCATGTTGGGAATATCCTGGGGTCCGCCGATTCGGAGCTCATCATTTGCAGGGTTGCGGACGAGAACAGCGGGGCGGCCTTTTATGGCCAGCCGATCAATCTTGGTATTTGCAACAAATGGATCGCGAAATTCG
>DATMLR010000475.1:0-10108 GCA_035570015.1 Puia sp. | reverse complement strand
GTGGGCTCCCATCCGAGACCCCCTCCCGCGGCCCGGCCTCGCCATCAGCTGCGCTCCGCCCGGCCCAACAACGATCCTCCCCGATGCCTCCGGCCGCTATGCGCCCGTATTTCCCGGCTGGGGCCATTATCATTACCCCGTCTCTACCACCGACGACAGCGCCCAATTCTATTTTGACCAAGGCCTCAGCCTTTATTACAGCTACCACCTCACGGAATCCGCCGCATCATTCAAAGAAGCGGAGCAAAAAGACAGCCGCTGCGCCATGGTCTACTGGGGCGAAGCGCTGGCCATGGGACCCTACTACAATAGCACTTATACGTACAAAATGCCTCCCGGGGTCCTGCCGGTCCTCGACTTGATGAATTCTCATGCATCCGCTGCCAGTCCTAAGGAGCAGGACTTGATCGCGGCGCTCAACCAACGATACTCAAAAGACACAACAGATAGCCGCCGAACACAGTTGAACAACGCATACTCGCAAGCCACCAAACCGCTGATCGCAAAATATCCGGCCGACAACGACATCAAAGCCCTCTATATCGACGGCGTAATGACCGAACACGCCTGGGATCTCTGGGACAACCAGGGAAACCCCCGAACCTGGACACCAGAGTTGGTCAGTTACTGCGAAACGATCCTCAAAAGTGACCCCGATCACCCCGCCGCCTTGCATTATCATATCCATCTGCTGGAAGCATCCCTGCATCCGGAGGCCACGCTCGCCAGCGCCGACCGCCTCAAAGACCTGATGCCCGGCGTCGCCCATATGGTCCACATGGCCAGCCACTCCTACCAACGAACAGGTCACTACGATAAGGGGGTTACGGTCAACGATTCGGCGAACGCGGCAGCACACAATTACGATATCCTCGCGCCGCAGCTGCACCTGCCGCCCGACGTCATCCACTACGACGCCGTCGAAACCTTTTGTGCCATGGGTGCCGGAATATACGACAAGGCCATCATGACCGCCCTGAAATGCCGGACCATCGCCAATGCCAGAGGCGGAATTGTCTCCACCAATCTTCAGTATCTATCCATGATGCCCGAATTCGTGCTGGTGCGCATGGGTAAGTGGCAGGCCATCCTCGACCAGCCCCTGCCCGACAGCCGCTGGGTCTATGCAAGCCTGATCAGCCATTTTGCGCGCGGGATGGCCTACCTCCGCACCGGCAATCTGCCGGCTGCACAAGCCTGCCTCGATAGCATCAGAGTGGAATGGAACAATCCAGCCCTTGTCCAACGTTTTCGCCCCTTCAACCTACCTGCCAAAGTGGGCGACGTAGCCGAAGCGATCCTCGAAGGGGAGATACTTTTTGCGCAGCACCGCGGGAAGGAATCGATAGCGACCTTCCAGCGCGCCATCGCAAGTGAGGACGAGCTAACATATAGGGAGCCGAAAGACTGGCCCCTCCCCGCTCGCGAATTTGCCGGTGTCTGCCTGCTCAAACTCGGCAAGGCACCCGAAGCAGAGCGATTATATCGAGAAGACCTGATCCAGAACCCCGGTAACGGATGGGGTCTTCTGGGTCTGGCCCAATCCCTGGCCGCAGAACACCACGCCAGTGCCGCCGCCGAATACCTCGCCCGGGCCCACGCCGCCTTCGCCCACGCTGAGCAAATGCCTGCTACATCCAGCTACTAATTCTTTATCCCAATCTTTTTTTGATCAGATCTTGCTTCCGGCCATGCCTTTGGTCTTTATTGAGCGCCATATTCTTTACTTCATCCCAGCTAAAAGACTTACCCTCACCACGGAGATATTTCTCCCTTTCCTCGCGAATGAGATTTTTGCGAAGATCGGTTACATCAGCCTCACTCGATAAACCAACAAAATTCTTGGCGACATTTAATAGAGATTCCTTCTGGCCTAGCGAAAGTTTAAGCCAGTATTGCATGAATTCATTATCTAAACTTGCAGATGCCATGAGAATGTTTTTACAAATTTACCCAGAATTCCGCCTTAATCCAAAGAGGAATGAACCCTGGCGCAACCATCGCACAATTGGTGACGTCGGTATTTACGGGCCAGTAAGTATTTGATAACCAAGATATTACCGATAGTGTTCCTTCCCCTTCTTCTCGATCTGTTCAGCACCGTGATATCCCGAAACTATTTAGTTTTTTTAATATCTTAGAGTATGCCGGATCGCCGCCTCCGCATCTTGGGTTTTCTCCTGACCTTGACATACCTGCCTGCTACAGGCTCGCATGCCCAGGTACACTATACCCTTTCCTATCTCGACAGTACAAGCGGAAAATTGCAGATCAGCATCCAACCCGACAAGCCGCTGACAAAATCAATCGTTTTTATCATGCCCCGTTCCGCCCCGGGAGACTATGCGGAAACCAAATATGACCTCTTCATCAAAAATATTCTTGCCGAAAGCCCCGCCGGTACCACGCGACCGCTGGTCAAAGATGAGGATGGCGCACCCCGATGGTCCCTTAACGATTCTGGCTTCGAAATAAAACGTCTCACCTATGAAGTCGACCTAAAGAAAATGGATGCGCAGCTCCACGCGGCTTCCGAGAAGTCCCTCCTCCGCCCCGGATTTGCAGGGTTGCTGAATTATTCGGTCTTTGGCTGGATCGACGGCGATGACCGCCAGCCGGTCCGATGCTCCATCCATACCTTCCCCACCTGGCCGATTTTTTCCACCATCGCGCCCACCGCGTCGCCAACAAAAGGCAATTTCGAATTCGAAACATCGGATTACTATACCCTCGCTGATGCGCAGACATTCATCGGACCACGCTTCCGGGTCAAAGAATACAAGGCGCTCGTTCCGCTTTTTATTGCAGATTATAGCGAGACAAAGCAACCCGAACTCGACAACTATGGCTGGATGGAAACCCACAGCATGGAGATCCTGAAGGATTATTTTGGCGACCTTCCGTTCCCCTGTTATACCACCCTCTTCCGTCAGGCGCTCCCCATGCCCGACGACGACCCGGGCAGTTTCGGCATGGAACATCTCCAGAGCTCCACCTTCTTCGGCGATACCGGCCGTATCATTACCACAACGATGACCGAAGCCCAATTGTGGAGGCGGATGCCGACGTTTCTTCATCACATGGCGCATTCTTACATCCCCCTCCGCTGCTATGGCGACGCCTACCGGCCCTACGTACTCGAAATTCCCCCGGTGATCAACAATATCTGGTTCAATGAGGGGTTCATGTGGTACATTGTAGTGGATACGCTGAAATCAAAAGATATGTTCGACTTTTTTCGCCAGTCCACCTACAACAGCCCGCCTGCAATCCGGCAAATGACCCTGCAGCAGCTATCCCAAATCGCTTCCACGCAGTATGCGGAAGATTTTCGCCTCGGAGAAGCAATTTTCTCCCGCGGGGCCCTGATGGCCGCGGAGATCAATGATTATGTCAAGTCACAGACCGGTGGCAAGGCATCCATGCGAACCGTCTACCGGTACCTCTACGAATGGTCGCGCCGGAATAACCGCCCCTTTACCCTGCAGGAATTCCCGGACCTGATGAAATCCGCCACCGGTGTCGATGTGAGCGCGATCTATAACAAATGGCAGATGCCAATCACCGGTCCGTCGCCCGCCAACTAGCGAGCACGAAATTTGCGGTAACCAACCAATATGATAACTGTCAATGTCCTCAGCATCTGCTTCTGGGCAGTCTTGGCCGCCTACATCATCCATATCGTCGATGAAACCCTGATGGGTGGAGGATTTGTTCAAAAGGTCAGGGAGCACTGGTGGCCGCAATACCATGCGGAAATGTTCTTTTGGTTCAACACGGCCGTTATCGGGATCATCATCCTATGTCTGTGCCTGTACGACATCTTCGGCGGTCATTGGGTCATCTTACCCCTCCTCTGGACCTTTGGACGGGCTTTTCATGTGATAACCGTTCATCTTTGGTGGTCCATCCGCTACAAGGAATACTCACCCGGCCTCGTGACCGGAATCTTATTTTGGATTCTGGTCTACTTTGTGATCCGTTATGGTCTCCGGCCCGGATTGATCGGCCGCACCGACTTTTTGATCGGGATGATAGGCGGATTTGCCGGTGCTTTGTTCCTCGCGTTTCTTCCCACGACGATCATGCCAAGGGTCAGCAGGCGCAAGCAAGCCCGCGTGAACCAACCCTAATTATGGCGAATTCGCCGCAATTAAACTTTTCCCGCCAATCGATACCCCCGGCACCCCCAAAAAAATTTGCGTAACCCAAAAGTAACCCATATTTTTGTGTAACCTACAAGTTACATATATGCCAAGAACGATCCGACATTTGATCTCGCTCCAACATCCCCCCGAATTAGTGTGGGACTATTTAACGAAACCCGAACTGCTCGCAAAATGGCTCATGCCAAACAATTTCCAACCGACCATCGGCCACCAATTCCGGTTCACCGCCAGACCCCTCCCCCGATTCGGATTCGACGGAAATATCTATTGCGAAGTACTCGAAATCATCCCGCTGAAAAAGCTCGCGTACTCCTGGCAAGGCGGACCCGGGCCCCGGAAGTTCACTCTCGACTCCATCGTCACCTGGACCATCAAAGAAACAGCGGACGGGACCGATCTCCTCCTGGAACATTCCGGATTCCGGGGAACGAAGAACTTCTTGACCTACTTCGTCATGAATAAGGGATGGGTCAAAATCCAAAAAAGATTATTGAAACTTATCGCCCCCACCGCTTATGTCCATCCCACAACTTGACGTATTCCAGGTGATCGCCGATCCAAGTCGAAGGCAAATCCTTCAGCTGCTGACAAAAGACAGCCTGACGATAAATTCGATTGCGGAGAACTTCGATATGAGCCGCCCTGCAGTATCCAAACATCTCAAGATCCTTGACAACGCGGGGTTCATTTCTACCCGTGCGGTAGGCAGAGAGCGTTACTGCATCCTGAATCAGGAGGGCTTTAACGAATTGCAGGAATGGATAGACTATTTCGACAAATTCTGGGCGGGCAAGCTAAAGAGTCTGGAAGCGCTCCTGAGTAAGAAAGCTCCACGGAAATAAACACCCCGCCCGGTCCCCATTATTCCGTTCTCAAACTCTCCACCGGATTGACTAACGCAGCCCTGATCGCCTGGTAGCTGACCGTAACAGCCGCGATCAATACCGAAAGGAGCCCGGCACCGGCAAAGATCCACCAAGGGATACCGACCCGGTACGCGAAACCCAGAAGCCAATGGCTCATAGCCCAGTAGGCGACCGGAAACGCAATAATCGATGCCACGACGACAAGACCCAGAAAATCCCGGGCGATCAGCGCCACAATGGTCGAAACCCTCGCACCCAGGACTTTACGGATGCCGATCTCCCTCGTCCGCTGCTCGGCCGCAAAAGTGATCAGCCCAAAAAGTCCCAGACACGCAATAACGATCGCCAGCACCGCAAACGTCACTTGTTCCTCAGCAGATTCCGGACAGCCGTCTTGATATAATTTTTAAGCATATCGATCGATGAGTTACTCCGTTCTCAAACTATTAACCGGATTCGCTATCGCCGCCCGGATCGCCCGGCCGCTTATCGTAATCACGGCAATCAATATCGCCACAATACCCGCTGATCCGAAAATCCACCAACTCAGGTTTATTTTGTAGGCAAAATTTTGGAGCCAGCGGCTCATCACCCAATAGGCAATAGGCGATGCAATAACAACGGCAATCAGGACAAGCGTTACGAAGTCCCTGGAAAGCATAACCGTTATTTGCGTGACGGAGGCGCCCAACACCTTTCTTATGCCAATTTCTTTCGTTTTCTGTTCGGCGACGAATGTCGCGAGACCGAACAGCCCCAATGCTGAAATAATGATCGATATACAGCTGAATAATAGCACCAGCTCGGATATTCTCAGGTCATCCTTATACAGATTATCAAATGCCTGATCCATGAACTGATATTCAAAAGGGGCATCGGGGATCAGCCGTTTCCACGTTGCCGCGATTGCTCCCATGGCTTGCGGGATATTTCCGGGAGTGATCTTCGCAAATAAGGTCATCGGCAGGTCCTCATGACCGATGAAGGAGATGACCATCGGCCCGAGCTTATTATACAGCGAACTGAAATTGTAGTCTTTTATCACCCCGATAATGTGCCCGGTATCACCATGAACCCTTGCAAAAACTTGTCCAATAACCGGCTCCCGTATCCCCAGGTCTTTGACGGCTGTTTCGTTCAGCACGAAATTTTTCTCATCCCCTTTTCCATTTTCAAACCATCTCCCCTCCATCATCTGAAAATTGAAGAGATCCTTTCCCTCCGGTCCGATCGAGATCCGGACGACCGGATCCTGGTAAGCCGTGTCCTGATCTTTCCAATACCAGTTCGGAGCGCCGCTCGAATTCATATTCCCTTCGATAGAAGTGCTGGTAACAACAGCGCGTTGAACGGAGCTGATCTTCTCCAGCTCGTTCCTAAAGGTTTGAGAAAAGAGATCGATTTTCCCCGCATCATACCCCAGCTTCGATAAGGTCTTGGTCGGTAAAGACAGCGATACGACCTGCGACCGGTTGTATTGCGCTGCAGAAGACTGGGCCAGCCGCATTTGCAGGAAGATGACAATAGTTCCGATAATGAGTACGATGCCGACGACAAATTGAAACACGACCAGGGTTTTCCGAATCGCGGTACTCCTGAAATTCAGGATCGTATAGCCGTGTAAATAATTCAGGGGTTTGAACAGCGAAAGTGTTAGCGACGGAAAAACGCCAATCAGCATGGTGGCCGAGAACAACGTGCCGATCAGAATACTCCATAGCAGCGGCGATGAGAGTGACAGCTGAAACCCGGTTTCCGTCAGCCGGTTGAACAGCGGTAACGTAAGCAGGATGATGATCAGGGAAATGGCTAAGGCGAGCACGCACAACAGGAACGACTCCGTCAGGAACTGGACGAATAATTGCAGCCGGCTGCCGCCCATGATCTTCCGGATACTGATCTCTTTGGTACGCGCATTTGCCTTCGCGATCGTGAGATTAACATAGTTAATGCTCGCCGTGATCAACAGCAACACGGCCAAAACACTGAAAACATACACGGCGGTATGGCTGCCGCGCCGGAACATCCAATCGTCGGCCTTTGTATCGAAATGCAAGTCCCTCAGGGGCTGGAATTGCAGGGAGAAAGTATTTCTTTTTGATACCTGCTGTGAAAAGGCTGTTGCATGTTCCGCAAAGGCGACAACGTCGGTTGCGGGATAGATTTTCACAAAAGTCCGGTAGCTCATGTTGGCCCAGTCATTTGGATTCGGTTTGCGGTAAGCAAACCGTGCCGCCATCGGCATAAGCATCTCAAACTGAAAGCTGGAATTGATCGGGTTGTCTTTTACGATGGCGCGCACCTGGTAAAGAGACGTATCCACATGGACAAACTGGCCGATAGGGTTCTTATTGCCGAATAATTGCCTTGCTTTCGATTGGGTGAAAATGATGGAGAAAGTATTATTGTTAAAGGATTGGACATCTCCGCTCAGCACATCGTAGTCAAAGATCTTAAACCAGTCGCTGTCGACGACAACGCTTTCTTTTTCATCGAACAACTGCCCGTTTACCTTCAACGTCACCCGCGAAGGGGCCATCCTTGCAATTTTGGCGGTTCCGCTGATCTTGTTCACCGCATCCGCGACAGGCAGCGCAGTCAGGGTGCTGGCCTCTTTTTCGGTACCATATAGCGTTTGAACCAGGTAAATATCTTTTGCGGCTTTGTGATAACTGTCGAAGCTCAACTCGTTCTGCACCCACAGCGCAATGAAAATGAAAGCGACGAGCGAAACGGAAAGCCCGAATAGATTGATCAGCGTCGCGGTCTTATTGCGAAAGATATTTCTCCAGGCAGTCTTGAAATGGTTTTTGAACATGGTTACAATGATTTGTATTCAGTTTGTCAATTTAAGGAAAGTCCCGGATACTACGAGCCATCGCGAGCCATGATTTTTAGCTTATTTTTAGGAGTTCCCGGGCAACGGATGACACTGAATCTCAATCTCTTGGAGTATATGAAGCGACTGCTGCGCTACCTCATCTTTCTGAATAGCCTCATTTTCTTCACGTTGGACTGCTCTGCCCAGTGCGGATACGACGTATCTGTCCGTACCAGCAAGGATTATTGCATTGGGTCTTCCCTCTCGGTGAGCGCATCCCATTCCCTTGAAACGATCGCCTGGTATAAGGATGGCCAGCCCGTCGATTCCGTCAAGGCCAACCAATATCTGTCACCCAACGGAATCCTGGTGGCGGGCGGCAAAGGGATAGGCGGCAACGATGCGCAGACGTTATTTGTATGGGCCATTTTCGTCGATGAAGCGGGAGATCTGTACGTGACGGATGCCGACCACAGCTGTGTGAAGAAATATACCCCCGGCGGGGGCGCCGGCATCATCGTGGCCGGCGGGAGCGACGGCAGCGGCCCCGGTCAGTTAAACACCCCCGGGTCGGTCTTTGTAGACAAGGCGGGCAATGTCTATGTCGTAGATAACACCAATCAGCGCATCCAGAAATGGGCGCCGGGTGCATCCACCGGCACAACGGTCGGTACGTTGACAGTGGGCGAAAAGGGAGGTTTGTTTGTAGATTGTTCGGGAAATATCTTTATGGCCGACCCGGAAGCGGGTGCCGTACTGGAATTTACACCCGGCGGCCCGATGACAGGCGTCGTCGTTGCAGGCGGAAATGGGCTTGGCTCTGCTCCCAACCAACTTGGCTCTCCCAGCGGGCTCTGGCTGGACGGCGCGGGTAATATCTTCGTTTCCGATATGTACGGCCGCGTCCAGGAATGGGCGCCGGGTGCGAGCTCCGGGATCACCGTAGCCGGCGGTAACGGTCTCGGGTATGCTCCCTACCAGCTTGGCAACCTCGTCTGGGTGGATGGGAGAGATACGATGTACACCGAAGATCAGGCTTCCCCGGATAACAATAGCCGCGTTGCGAAATGGGCCCGCGGAGCGACCAGCGGTGTGACGATCCTTGGTAACAACGGTGCCGGCAACGGCGCCAACCAGTTTGGTGATGGCCCGAATGGAATGGGAATGGATGCGAAAGGAGATATTTTTATCGGCGACCCCGAGAACTACCGTGTCCTCGAATTCAAACGCACGTCTTCTATTGACTCGACCTTTACTCCAACCGCCGCCGGTAAATACTGGGCCGTAGTCACCGACATGCGGGGTTATTCCCAGACAACCGAAACCATCTATATCAATGACCCGCAAGCCGGGCCGCCTTCCATCAGCATCACCGCTACAGCCACCAGCACCCCCGTCTGCACGCCCATCACCTTCACCGCCACAACCGCCAATACGGGCGCCGACCCGTCCTTGCAATGGGAGGTCAGCGGTGTCAGGGTCGGAAGCGATACCCCCATCTATTCCAATAATCTCTTTGCCAACGGCGACCAGGTGGATTGCATCCTGACGGCGCAGAACGGCTGTTCGGCCGGCCTCGTCAGCGACACATCCAATATAATCACTCTGGCTATCGATCCCCACGGCTCGGCCACTGTTACCATCGCTGCCGACCCCGACACGGTCTGTAAAGGCGACCCGGTTAACTTCATCGCCAAAGTTACCAACGGCGGTGCTCAGCCAACGTTTCAATGGCTGGTCAACGGCGACTCCGTTGCCGGTGACGACAGCGCAGCCTATCACACCGATAGTCTTCCCGATGGCGCGATAGTGACCTGCCTGATCACCAGCGATGACGCTTGCGGCCTCGCAAAATCCAACAGTATCCCCGTCGTCGTCAATACCCCGGCCGCCATCGCCCCCAACCAGCTCTTCACGATCCAATATGGCAAAAGCCTCACGTTAGACCCCGTCGTGACTGGCAGCGTCACGTCCTGGCTCTGGATACCCGGCACGGGTCTCTCAGACAGTACCATCGAAAACCCCCTTGCCGATCCCGCGGCCACCACCCTTTATACCCTCAAGGTGACGACTGCCGGCTGCGGCGCTGACAGCGGAACAATATTGGTGAACGTCTACACACCGCTGGGGATACCCAATGGCTTTACCCCAAATGGTGATGGCCGTAACGATGTTTTCTATGTACTGGGGGGCCCCATCAACAGCCGCGTCGAAGACTTCGCCGTTTTCAACCGATGGGGGGTAGCCGTATT
>DATMLR010000474.1:0-4667 GCA_035570015.1 Puia sp. | reverse complement strand
CTGATGGTCTCGTTCGCCGTCGCGCCAGCCTGGCATTTTCTGGGGGTAGCGATAGTTCTGACGGTCTGCTGTTGGTATGCCTATCCGGGTAGTTTGCCACAACAGCCTGCGCCGCGTGAACGTCGACCGTGGTTTGCCCTGCCGGATAAGACACTAGCCAAATACGGCCTTATCTCTTTTGCGTCCATGGCCTGTGAGGGCACGATGATCGATTGGAGCGGCATTTATCTCCAAAAGGCCGTTCATACCTCCCGCGAGCTGGCTACCCTGGGCTTTACGATCTATATGATTGCGATGACACTGGGTAGGTTGACCGGGGACCGTTTTACCAACCGGTATGGGACCCGCACCATGCTCACGTATAGCGGCGGTTTGATCGCGGTCGGGTTGTTGGTCGCCGTACTTCTGCCTTACGCGCCAACCGCTATATTTGGTTTCATCCTGACCGGCTTTGGCGTTTCCTGCGTAATCCCGACGGTGTTCAGCATGGCGGGTCGGTCGGAGGGGATGAGCAGCGGATCGGCGATTGCCGCCGTATCTACCATCGGGTACCTCGGCTTTCTAATTGTCCCCCCGCTGGTCGGCTCTGTCGCCCAGGTAGCTGGCCTACGCAGCGCCTATGCGATGATGGCAGGCTTTGGTATCCTGATCACAATATTGGTTCCGTTCACACTAGGCAAACAAAATAAGAGACCGGCCGCTACCGTTGGGTAGGGCGGTCTCTTTGTCCAAAAATCAACCAATGAACGGGAGGTGCTCGTTCGACCCGTAGGTCACACTTTTCTTCAGCCCGTTGGCAGGATCATCTCTTCAGTCCGTTGGCAGGGTCAACCCGATCCGAATGCGTTTATCCAGCTTGATCGAGAACCGGTCATGAAATATTTGGCTGGTGCCGTTCCAGATGCTTTCGACCGTGCTGATCGAGAAGCAGGGGATGGGTTTTCGTTTGATCTGGAAAATGGGGCTGCCTGGTCCGGGCCTTTCCGTTTCGACATCGAACAGGGGGGTCAGGAGATGATGAAAGCGGCCCAGTATTGTCCCGAACACCAATGCTTTTGCCTTGCTGTCTCTGCTGAACAGGAGGATCCGGCCCGGATATCGTTCGGAATAAATCTCGATAATCTGCAGTGTCGTGAGCACCGTGGAAAAAAAGTCCTTGCTGTCCGGCCAGGAGGGAGCATCCCTTCTGTCGGTTGTTTTGTTCCGGAATTCCACGTTGTAGATGCGTCCGCCCTGTTGACCATTGAATCGTACCTGCCGGACGGTAGGTTCGGGCAGGGTAGGGCTGATGAATTGGAACGTGGTGAAATCAGGCGTCGCCTCGAGATCGGTATATGGTGCGTAAGCCATACGATTGAAGTTTGATGGGTGAATCTGCAGCCGGTCACCGTCTTGGATAGCCGGCTGCAGGATAAAAAAGGATGAGATTTCGCGGATATGGATCATTTTCCCGTGACGGTTGTGCTTTCCTCAGACAGTTCCTGGTCCTCGGCCGCCTTTTCCCCGGTAGGGTCAGGCGGGTTGGTCGGGTCGGACATTGTCCTTGCGCGTCTGGCGGCAGGCCGCCGGCCATCCGATGCCCGTTTTTTTAACGGAGACTCGGGAGTGTAGATGCGAATCGTTTTTTCCGCCGGGTTCGCTTCGATCCATTTGGGCTCGGGCTTGCCTGTGTTCAGGGTGATGAGGCACTTATTGCCCCGCTCCAACGAAGCCAGCAGCGTCTTTCGCGTTGCATCTGCCAGAAGCTCCTCGATCGGATAGCTCTCCAGAACTCTTTCCAGTTCGTAGTGTCGAAAATACTTGAACCGATAGTTCAGATGCGCGTCTCTTTCTTCAAAATCCAGTTGCACCCAGGTGCGGTATACTTTATCATCCTGGTCGACCCCATCGATCATTGCCGCGCGTCCATCCAGCAGATTAAAGGCTTCCTTGAACGTCACGCCCACACCCTTGTAGACATGGAATTCACGCTCCTTGTTCTTACCCGGGTCCTGTTCGTACTGGTTGGTAGCGGTAAAACGATCAAATACATAAGTCCCCTTGTTGACTAGTTTGAGAAAATGGAGCTTGGCCTCCGTCCGGATAAAATGCTCGAAGAATGCATCGGTATACAGCTCGAACTCCGGTTTCCCATTGGCAACGCTTTCTTCCAACTGCCGGTTTAGCAACGTATTTTCGCCAAAGCCGAGGTATTTGAGATCGTCGTTTAAATATTCAAGATTAGATTTCATAAAAAAGATTTAGAAATTTTAGAAAATAGTCATTCGCTGGTTTCAAATTAGCTTTGCCGTCTCGAGTGTGAAATTGGCAGCCTGGACGAGCAATTGCCGGCCGCCGTTCTTTTCCAGCACTTCGATCTGGAGCCGGTGATGTCGGGCCAGGCTCAGGCGCTGCAAGACGTATACGGTTGCCGCACGGCCATATCCCTTAACCTGCGTGGCACTGTCATACACGTAGACGGGCTTCAGTTCGTTGAGCCGCTCCAGTGGATGTACTCCTTTCACCTTCTCCGCCACAAAGAACCGGATGCTGTCTACATCATAATCCAATGGTGACCGGTTAATCAGTTTCAGCGAAAAGAAAATTGATTTCCCGCGGGTATAAATACCGCGGACGACCAGCCGCATCTTTCCATTTCGATTATTGAGGTAATACAGCCGTTGCATGTCCCGGACGATCTTCTGACAACAGGTCTTTAATTGAGCCTGGTTCGCTGCCACCGCCACGCTCTCCGGCGCAGCCATAACGCCTGCCTTGACCGCCGCCCCTCCCTGCGCAACGGCATGATTGGGTTGACTGAGCAGGGTATACCCTGCCAGGAGCACTAACAATAATTTCATTACAAATAATTTTAAAAGATTAGGAAATCAAACCCTCCGGCCGGCGGGAGAAGGCACGGGCTGCACGGCGAAAAAAAAGGCGGTAACCATCGATCCAATCATCGTCGGGGCAACTTGTTTGCCGCATCTTTATTCGCCGACGGTTACCGGCCTGCTGGACACCCTACTAACCCATGTGTCTTCGGATGGAGTAAAATTAGGGTGAGCTTGGTTCGGGAAGGGCGAAATGTTTTCTTATGTTTGAGATGAAAGCTTAAGTTTTTATAGTATTCTTGGAGCAGGCTGAAAACTTTTTTGGTTCCCCGAAAGAGACGCTGAAAATTTTATATCTGATTGATAAAAAAAGAAAAATCTTTCTGCAGGGAATCGGGGAAATTATGCTATACTTTATTCTATTCTTTTCGGTATTTGTGCTTGTTGTAGGTGGGTTCCGAGACCCCTGCGAACGCTGCCAGTTCTTTGTTCGGCAGCCGCTGGAGCAGGTCGGCATGGTGGTCCAGCAAGTATTGATGGATCTTGTCGATGCTCTTCATCCGCAGATGCTTTTCAATTGTTCGCGACTGGCAGTAATATCCGATAATGATTTTCATGGTTAACATGGACAGGTTTGGATATTTTGCCAGACCGGCAAAAAGGTCTTTCCCGGACATGGCGTAAACAGTGCCGTCTTCCCAGGCCTCTATCGTTTCCTCGGTGGGAACGCCCTTGAAAAAACTGAGCACGGAAGTAGCAATGTCGTTCTCCTCCATAAACCAGTGGTTGTAAACCTTTGACGAGTCATCCGGATCCTCCTCGCGCGCCAGGAGCAGCCCCTTCTTTATAAACCAGACATGACCGCAGATCTCTCCTTTCTTTAAGAGAATATCACCGGCTTTGACCGGTTTTTCGTAGGCATGGTCGGTAATGTAAAGTCTCGCGTCTCCGGAGATTTCTGAATATTGCTTGCTGAGATAGTTGAGAATTTCCCTCATAGTCAGGTGTTTTGTCACGCGAAACCCCCTCAAACAAAAGGCCAGTTTTGGGCGCAAAAACCGGAAAGATCGGGCTGCTGAGGATAAACCATAGATACTGCGCATTACCTGCGGAGAGTACCCGATTTACTCGTCTATCTATGACAAATAACCGAAAATGATACTTCTCGGATACATGCTATAATGGCCGGATGGCCATCGACCTGACATTTTTGCCCGCCCACCGTTGCCCCGGGGCACGATCCTTTAATTACCCTACCTTTGCACGCTGGAACCAATTGTAATATTATGACAATTATGGCACGAGTTCCCAGCACCCCGATACGTATCGTCATCATCGGCGCCGGTTTCGCCGGGCTGCGCATCGCCCGATCCCTGAATAATACCAACTACGAAGTTTACCTGATCGATCGCCATAACTACCACGAATTCCAGCCGCTCATGTACCAGGTCGCTACGGCCCGGCTGGAGCCGTCGAGCATTTCCTTCCCGCTTCGGAAAATCTTTCAGCATACCCGGAACGTGCATATCCACGTTGCGGAAGTGCAACGGATCGATACGGCGACAAGAATTGTCTACACCAGCATCGGCGACGTTTCCTATGACCGGCTGGTGGTTTCGCTCGGCTGCACCACCAATTTCTTCGGAAACCAGCGCATCCAGTCGCATTCTTTCCCAATGAAATCTGTACCCAACGCAATGGCCCTTCGCAACCGTATTCTTCAGACCTTCGAGGACACGATCATCGCCGGCCCGGCCGAACGCCAGGCATTGCTCAACTTTGTCATCGTCGGCGGGGGCCCCACAGGTGTGGAACTTTCCGGCGCGATGGCCGAGATGAAGAAATATATCCTCC
>DATMLR010000473.1:0-8025 GCA_035570015.1 Puia sp. | reverse complement strand
AAAGTGTAGGCTGAGGCGCTTTTTGAGCTAACTTCGCAAACTGTTATGAAGAAAACACATATCGTCATATTGATCCTCATCCTGGCATCGGTTGCCGTGCTGGTGAGTTTTATGGGAAATCTGTCCACCTATGAGACGATTGCCTCCGCCCGCGAAAAGACGGGCAAGACCGTGACGATCATCGCCCGGATCGACAAAACGCGGCCGATTGATTACAATCCCGCGAAAGACCCAAATTACCTGAGTTTTCATATTATGGACACGCTGGGCAACACCGCCAGGGAGAAGACGGGTAAGACCGTGACGATCATTGCCCGGATCGATAAAACGCAACCGATCGAATACAATCCGGCAAAAGACCCAAATTATCTGAGCTTTCATATCATGGACACGCTTGGCAATACCGCCAGGGTGGTCTATCATGCCGAAAAGCCATATGATCTGGAAAAAGCGGAGCGGATCACGCTGAAAGGAAAGATGGACGGCGACATCTTTAACGTTGCCAACGGCGGCATCCTGCTGAAATGTCCCTCCAAGTACAAAGACGATCCGAGCAGCAATCAGCGGGCGTTGAGCCAAAATTAAAACCCAGCCATGCAATTCATCGGCGAACATCTTCTGCCCGGTAAAATAGGGCACTTCTTTGCGTTGCTTTTTTTCAGTGCTTCCCTTGTCGCCGTGATCGCCTATTTCAAGGCGGCGGGTGCTAAGACCCCGGAGGAGGAAAAGAATTGGCGGCGGATGGCCAGGTGGGCGTTCTGCATCGATGTCTTCGCAGTCTTCGCGGTCTTCGTGACGATCGTCTTTATTATCGCTAACCATCTTTTCGAGTATAATTTCGCCTGGGAGCATTCCAGCCGGTCGATGCCGCTGAAATACCTGTTTTCCTGCATCTGGGAAGCGCAGGAGGGAAGCTTCCTGCTATGGACGATCTGGGTGTGTGTGCTTGGGCTGATCCTGATCCGGAAAGCAGGCAAATGGGAGAGCCCGGTCATGACGGTGATCAGCTTTACGCATCTCTGTCTGGCCACGATGATCATGGGTTTGTATTTTTTCGGGAACAAAGTCGGCTTCAATCCATTTGTGCTGGTGCGGCAGATGGATTTTGCCGCAAATGCGCCGATCTTCAGCCGCGCCGATTACATGAGCATCCCGCAGATGCAGGACGGGCAGGGGCTCAATGCATTGCTTCAGAACTACTGGATGGTGATCCATCCGCCGATCCTCTTCCTGGGTTTTTCTTCGACGGTCGTCCCGTTTGCCTATGCGATCGCCGGGTTATGGAAGCGACAGTGGGACTGGACGCGGGCGGCTTTGCCGTGGACGTTGTTCTCCGCGTGTGTCCTCGGTACAGGGATCATGATGGGGGCGGCCTGGGCATATGAATCGTTGAGTTTTGGCGGGTACTGGGCCTGGGACCCGGTGGAGAACGCTTCACTGGTACCCTGGCTGGTGATGATCGCCGGGCTGCATACGATGGTGGTCTACAATTCTACGGGGCATTCGTTGCGGGCGACGCATTTCTTCCTGATCACACAGTTCGTCCTGGTGCTATATTCGACTTTCCTGACGCGCAGCGGTATCCTCGGGGATACATCGGTGCATGCATTCGTCGATTCGGGGATGGATTGGCAACTGTTGTTGTTTGTCCTTGTATTTCTTTTTCCGGCCTACACGTTGTTCATCGCCCGGTACCGGAGAATTCCGCATATCGTTAAGGAGGAGGCAACGGGTTCACGAGAGTTCTGGATGTTCATTGGTTCGCTGGTGTTGTTTATTTCGGCGCTCTTCGTGATCGGGGCGACTTCGCTGCCCGTCTTCAATAAGGTGACCGGCACAAAAGTGGCAACGGGGGATGACCCGGAGTTTGCGTACAACCGGATCGAGATCTTTATCGCGGTGCTGATTGGGTTGCTGACCGCGGTGGCCCAATACTTGAAATATAAAGGTACGAGCTGGACCTACCTTTGGAAAAAGATCTGGCTGCCGACGGCGGTAGCGTCGGTAGTCTCGGTGCTTGTCAGCGTCTTTGGGGGAATCCATTATGATAAATATGGCGCCGGGTTCCTGGTGGCAATCCATCTGGCGCTTTTCGCCGCGATTTATTCGGTCGTGGCCAATGCGGCCTATATCCGGATCGGCCTCAAAGGAAAGCTGCGGGCCGCAGGCCCGTCGATTGCACATGTCGGGTTCGGGCTGATGCTGATCGGCGTCCTGCTTTCTTCTGCGAAAAAGAACGTTCTGTCCGTCAATACGACCGGTATCCTGCTTCCGTTCAGCCCGGAATCTAAACAGGACCCGATGGAAAATCTGACCCTTCTTAAGGGCGTTCCCACCGACATGGGCGCATACACGGCTACGTATGTGGGTAATGATTCGGTCGACAAGTATGGGAACATCACATATTATCATGTTCATTTCGACCGCAAAGACAGCCAGGAGCAATTCGATCTTTATCCCGATTACCTTTTCTCCCGAAAAGGTGGCGGGGAAACAGCAGCTAACCCAGACAAACGTCATTACTGGGACAAGGATGTCTTCGTGTATATCAGCGCGGTCAGCAATCAGGATAAAAATGATACGGCGCAGTTCAGGCCATCCGGTCCGCTTGCCCCGGGGGATACGGCCTATTTTTCCAAAGGATACCTGGTGCTCGACTCGATTGCCGTCAATCCCAACAATGGGAAATTCCATTTTGGGCCGACCGATACCGCAATCGTCGCCAAAGTATCGGTGGTCACGCGGGACAGTATGCGCTATGTCGCCTATCCTGCGCTGTATATGAAGGATGGGGACTGGCACTTTGCGAACGATACGGTGTTTGCGCAAAACCTGGCATTGCAGTTCGATAAGGTGCAGGGCAGGAAGATCGAGCTGGGCATAAAGGAGTCATCGCAGATGGTCCCTTTTGTCGCGCTGAAGGTCCTGGAGTTCCCGCAGATCAGCGTCCTTTGGATCGGGACCATCATTATGATCATCGGTTTCGTAATCAGTATCGTGTGGAGGCGCCGCCAGGCTGCGCTCACTGTGAGCCGCTGACAACCAATTCATTGAAAATTAACATTCTATTTTCGCCCTTGGGAGGGTTACTAAGGGCCTTTACGCTGTATTAATTGGAAAGCTTTCAGTAACTTTAAGACCGACTATGACCCGCGTTTTGCTGAAATATCTGCTTGTTTTGACCGTGTCCCTGGTGGTGGCTGTATGCGCGTTCGCACAGGCTCCGGATTCTGCCAAACAACCCGCAGTTGCGGACACCGTTGCCTTGCCGCCGGACGTTATCCGGCCTGTCTATGGCCCTTACGATACCCTTCTTGTCGGCGCTCAGGTCTATGACCATGAGTTGCTGTCGTCGCGGATCATGCCGTTTACCTGGGTGACCGCGCCGATGACGCCTGCTATGCGGCGGCGGCTGGAGGAATGGACAAAGCTGCGGAATGCGGTGTATGTCACTTATCCTTATGCGCGGAAGGCGGGTGTGATCATCAACGATATTAATTCCAAGATGGCGCTGCTTGGGACGGAGAAAGAGCGGAAGAACTACCTGCAGTCGCGGGAGAAAGATCTGCGGAAGGAGTTTACCGATCCGCTCGAACAGATGTCGATCTATCAGGGGAAGATACTGATGAAGCTGATCAACCGGCAAACGGGGAATAGTTGTTACGAATTGATCAAGGATTATAAAGGCGGGCTCTCCGCCCGTTTCTATCAGACGGTGGCATTTTTCTTCAGCACCAGTCTAAAGCAGCCTTATGACGCCAAAGGGGACGACCAGGCTATCGAATCCATCGTGCAGGAGATCGAAAGGATGTATCGCAGCTAATTATCACCGAGGTAAGTGACATGCGCTGCAATGGCTACCCAGCGGCCATTTCGTTTCTCATAGACGTCGAGGTAGTCGGTTTTTCCGGTGGTCTTTTTGCCCTTGTCTTCGCTGGTGAATACGGCGCGGGCGAGTACAAGGCCGATCGTACCATACAGCCTGATCTCAACAGTATCTACTTTGCAGGAAAGAAAATGCGGAGAAGAGACAAAACCATCCAGGACCTCCTGCCTGTTGCGTCTCTGGCCGGAAGGGTTGATCAGGATAAAATCATTGGCGAAGATGGGGCTAAGCTTTGCCGTATCCTTTGTCATATACCCATTGATAAATGCGGCATTGAGCGCCTTGAGTGCATCTGAATCTTTGGATTGCGCCCGGGAAGCGATGGTGGTCAGGACGAGAAAAGTGACGATAAAATATCTCATAGTCTGGAAATCTTTTCGAGGATTCCGGTCGTGGAGAATCCCGGCACGATCGGATTGATAACGACGCGACCTCCCCAGGACAGCACCTCTTTCGCACCCACGATCTGTTCGAGCGTATAGTCGCCGCCCTTTACGAGGACGTCGGGCCGGATCGCGTTGATCAGTTCCAGGGGGGTGTCCTCATCGAAGGGGGTCACGGCGTCAACCATGAGCAAGGCGGCCATGACGATGCTGCGGGCGTGTTGATCGTTGATGGGGCGGCCTGGTCCTTTCAGCCGTTTGGTGGAGCTGTCGGAATTGAGTCCGACGACAAGGAAGTCTGCTTCCCGCGCGGCGTCGGATAAGGAGGCGATATGGCCCTGATGGAGGATGTCGAAGCATCCGTTCGTGAAGGCAATCGTCTTGCCCAACAGACGCCACCGGTTAACCTGGTGGAGGAGCCCGGGACGGTCATAGATTTTTTGCGATATGATCTGTGGAAATTTCATCCGTAGCGATTACAATTCGTTTCTTATTGATTCTTGGCAACAGGATAAAGCTGACCGTTCCAAACAGGACAAAGCTAAGAAATTGGCCGAACCACAGCAACCAGCCGAGGGCCTGACCATAAGGGAGGGGTGGGATGTTGTAGAACGACACGGTCTCGCGGACGAGCAGCGCATAGGCGCCGATACCGCCCGGCGAAACGATCATGCCGACGCTGCCCATCGCCAGGACACTGAGGGCATCCACGATGCTGAGGTTCCGGGTGGCGCTGATGGCGAAGAAGCCGAACCAGGTGCTCAGCAGATAAAGGCACCAGATGCCGATGGTATAGAAGAAGAACAGCGGTTTGTTGCGGATCGAGCGAACGCTGGTGAGGCCATGCAAGATATTGACAATGATGGCTTTGATCCGGTGGGTAATCTGGGCCCACCGGCTAATCACCCATCGCCGCCGGAGGATCACGAAGCCGGCGATGAGCACAACCACCGCGCCGATGATCCACCATTTCAAAGGGGACGAATTACCGCTGCCGCTGCTGTGAAACAGAGAACTGCTTGTGGTCAGGGAATGGATCACGTTGAATTGAAGTAAAAGCGACAGCCCAAAAACGATTGCTAGGCAAACTACATCGAACGCGCGTTCCGCTACGATGGTTCCTACGAGCTTATCGGCCGGCACCTTTTCATAGCGGGCAAGGATGGTGCATTTGACTACCTCACCAAGACGCTGTGCACCGAGGTTTACAAAGTAGCGGATCATGACGCCGAGAAAGCAATTCATGCGGGAAGGCTCATAACCCATCGGCTCGATGAGCTGGCGCCAACGCAAAGCCCGAAGCCAATGACTGGCGAGGAGCAGCCCGAGTACGGGGACCAGCAGCCAGTAATTCGCTTTATCCAGCGCGTCCTTTAGCTGGGCCCAGCTTTTCTTATCCATACCTTTCAGGCTCAACCACACAAAAAACGCTGCCAGAGCAGCGAAAAAAGCGTATTGCAGCACGACCATGATTCCTTTCTTCATAGCCGGTACAAGTTACAGCTTATTTCCTTCTCGCGGAAAAACGATGGCGGGCTTAAACCGCTTAGCTTCCTCAAATTCCATCTGTGCATAGGAGATCACGATGACGATATCGCCCACTGCACCCATTCGTGCGGCGGGACCGTTGAGACAACAAGTGCCGGAACCTCTCTTCCCTGTGATGAGATAAGTCTCGATCCGTGTACCATTGTTGACATTGACGATCTGGACCTTTTCATTTTCGATCATATTTGCCGCGTCCATAATGTCTTCATCCAGCGTGAGGCTGCCGACATAGTTAAGATCGGCTTCGGTGATGGTTACCCGGTGGACTTTCGATTTGAGGAGTTCGATAATCATGGGCGCAAAGGTAGGTCACAGAATCATATTGTCGATCAGCCGGATGTCCCCTTGAAAAGCTGCGATGAGCGCGACGAAATTGGCGGGGCTCGTCGGATCGCTTACCGGTTCCAGGGTGGCGGTATTGGCAACCGAAATATAATCTATTTGGAAATCGGCCTTTTTCAGGATAGTCGCTGCATTGGCAAGGGCAGTCGTAGGTTCGATGCGGAAATTTTTGTTAAGGGATTGCAGGGCATGGAAGATAGCTGGGGCGTTGGCCCGTTGCGTCGGATTAAGCCGTAGGTTTCGGCTACTCATCGCGAGGCCGTCGGGTTCCCGAACGATCGGGCAGGGGACGAGCGCGGTATCGAGGGCCATCCCGGCCAGCAGGTGGTCAACGACCATACATTGCTGATAATCTTTTCGGCCCATGAAGAGATAGTCTGGGCGGACGACGTTCAGCAGCCGGAACATGACCTGGCAGACGCCCTGGAAATGTCCCGGTCGGTACTTGCCTTCGAGCAGGGTCTCGAGGGGTCCAAGGTCATAGTGTTCGAGGTTAGCGGTCCCGCCTGGGTAGAGTTCGGTCACCCCGGGGAGGAAGAGGATGTCGGTACCGGCCGCTTCGAGCATAGCGATATCTTTTTCGAGCGTAACGGGATATTTCTGAAAGTCTTTGGGGTCATTGAACTGTGTTGGGTTGACAAAAATGCTGCAAACGGTCAGATCCGCCTGAATTTTTGACATAGTAATAAGTGATATATGACCTTCGTGCAATGCACCCATGGTCGGTACGAATCCAACGGATCTCCCGGAAGCGGTCTCCTGATTCAGCCATTTGACCAGGTCTTCGGGTTGTTTAAATAGGATCATTTTTGAGTGTTTTAACGGTCATGAGCGGCTTCAGTGCCGATTTACGATAAAAAATCGTACTTTTGCAAACTATTTAGGTGCCTCTTTCGGCGGATTAACGGGGCCTGTCTCAACTACAATTAATAATGCTACAAAAAAAGCGAATTTTATTTATTGCCAACGAAATGTCGCCATATTTAGAGCTGACAGAATTTGCAGAGATCGTTAACAAGCTGGCAATTAAATCAAATGACAATGGATTTGAGGTGCGTTGTATCATGCCGCGGTTTGGAGTGGTGAATGAGCGGAGGCATCGGCTTCATGAGGTTGTCCGGCTTTCCGGGATCAATGTATCGGTTGACGACGACGATTATCCCCTGCAAATCAAGGTAGCCTCCCTTCCGAATGCCCGCTTACAAGTCTATTTTCTGGATAATGAGGACCTGTTCAAGCGGAAGTTCATCTTCCATGACGAGCAGGATAAATGGTTCGAAGACAATGGGCTGCGGACGGTCTTCTATTGCAAGGGGGCGTTGGAGACAGTCAAGAAGTTCGGTTGGCCGCCGGACGTGATCCATTGCAGCGGCTGGATGACGGGTCTTATCCCGCTTTATCTCAAGACTGTTTATAAAAAGGAGCCCGTTTTCGCCCACAGCAAATGCGTTTTCACCATCGGGCAGCCTACTTTCAAGGAGAAACTGGGGCCGGACTTCCTGAAGCTGGCCAATATTCACGCCAATATAAAAGAGAAGGACCTCGAGCCTTACAAGGAAGCCAACAACAGTGCACTTTTCCGGGGCGGCGCGACTTATGCGGATGCGATCAGTTTCGGTGCCGATAAGGTCGACAAAAAGCTTTTGGAGGAATTCGGCAAGATCCGCGGGAAGAAGGTGCTTTCTTTCAATGCTGAATCAGATCTTACTGATTATTTACAGTTGTATACTGATCTGAGCAAATAATGCGTTAATCGCCTATCTTTGCCCGCGCGTAAAGAAAACCCATTCTTTTTCAATTAAATACTTATTTCCACAATGCCTTATTTATTCACGTCCGAGAGCGTTTCTGAAGGACATCCGGACA
>DATMLR010000472.1:0-25019 GCA_035570015.1 Puia sp. | reverse complement strand
GTTATACTTGGTGCGCATAAAATGCTTGCTGCCTGCCCCGCCATGTCCGCTCCGGCAAAATACCCTGATCTGATCGACAAAATTTGATTTCTCCACACGTATCGGTTGAGCTGCAAATATAGACCATTAATCGCTCAGGTTCGGGAACCGGACATTCTCGTAAATCTCTCCCAGCGTTAACTCCACATGGACTGTCCCGATACCGATTTTGTCAGTCAATTGATCGTATTTCCTCCAAACCCACCTTCCCTCCCCATCCTTATAGAATTGCTCGACCAATACCGACCTCGAATCCACCAATATATACTCCCGCAGACTGGTCAGACCCTTATACAGCTCGAATTTCGTACCCCGATCATATACCATGGTCGTTTTTGAAAGCACTTCGACGATTACTGACGGGTTTGTGAGATTCCAATCGTCATTGTTCCTGGTTACAGGCTCTCCGCAAACGATAGACAGATCAGGGTAGGTCAGCAAATCTTCGGATTCCACATAGACCCTAAGATCAGTGGCAAAGACCTCGCAGCCGCTGCCCCTAAGCCTTTTCATTAACAACGCCACCATATTCATTGTAATCCGGACGTGATCCAGTTTCGGGCCGGACATCGCAAAGATCTGGCCCTTATAATATTCGTGCTTCTCATCAGACTTTTCTTCCATTTCGAGATACTCGTCAACAGTGAGCTTTTCATTTCTATAGGCTCGAGCCGGTTCCTCAACCAAATTCGTCCGATCTCCGGTTGTCTCTTTCCATGGCCGGTACACTTCCTCACTGTCCTCATTTGATCCCTTGCGTTCAGGCCCCGCGCCCTCCTCGGGTTTGGTGGCCTCACATTCCTTCCAACTTTCGCGCATCTCCGCCGGCAGCGCCTGATAAAGCGCCGTCCCCTCCCTCTTCCATCGCAGCATTTCGTCGCTGACTTCCTTCAGGATCTTCGCCGGATTGCCTGCCACGACACTACGCCGCGGGATCTTCTCGCCCGCCTTGATAAAACTTAACGCACCGACGATACATTCATCCCCAACTTCCACATTATCCATGATCACGCTATTCATCCCGATGAGACAATTCCGCCCGATAACCGCGCCGTGCACAATTGCCCCATGCCCGATATGTGCCCCTTCCTTCAACAGGACCGTCACGCCGGGGAACATATGAATAGTGCAGCTTTCTTGTATGTTGCAGCCGTCCTCGATGATGATCCGGCCCCAATCCCCGCGAATAGCCGCGCCCGGGCCGACGTAGACGTTCTTCCCGATCCATACATTACCGGTGATTGCTGACTGCGGGTGAATAAAGGCAGAAGGGTCCACCACCGGCCGGTGTCCTTTGAATTCGTAAAGCATAACTTTGATTTTTTAGGTGAGCGACACATTCGCCCGCGGCCGCCGAAGCTTCAGCGAAGGCGGCCCTCTCCTAATCCCCTCTGAACACGGCGGGCCTTTTCCCGAGGAAGGCCCGTACCCCTTCGGCATAATCGTGGGTCTGTGCCGCTTTTTGCTGCAATTCATCCTCCAACATCAGCTGGGCCTCCAAGGAATTGGCGGCGGAATAATTGAAAGCATGTTTCGTAAAGGCCAGCGCTTTGGTCGGCAACTGCGCCAATACCGCTGCGAGCGCCCGTGAAGCTCCGGCAAACTCTTCACTATCGTAAACCTTATAAACCATTCCCATTCTTTCCGCCTCGACCGCACCGATCTTGTCTCCCAGCATCGCGATCGCCGTTGCCTTCTGCCAGCCGACCAGTCTCGGCAGGAAATATGTGCCGCCACTATCGGGGATCAAACCGATCCTGGAGAATGCCTGGATGAACGACGCCGAATGCGCTGCCACCACAATGTCACAGCACAGCGCGATATTGGCCCCCGCTCCCGCGGCCACGCCGTTAACCGCCGCCACCACCGGCTTTGGCAAATTTCGGATGCGCGTGACGATCGGATTGAATTGCTCGCGCAGGATATTCGTCAAGCCCGGCCCCTCCGGGTCGGCGACCTCCGCCAGGTCCTGGCCTGCGGAAAAAGCCTTGCCCGCGCCGGTTATGTGCACCGCCCGAACCTCACGGAGACTGGCGCATTCATCGAGCCGGTTCTGAAGCAACAAAGACATTTCCCGGGTGAAACTATTCAGCTTATCCGGCCGGTTCAGCGTTATAAAGGCGATCTGATCGCGAATCTCGAAACAAATGCTCGGCATACTCACAAAGGTAAGATTCGGGTTTTAATGGCATTTGAAATAGTCAAAAGGTTCTCTGCAATCCTCACAACGGTAAAGCGCCTTGCATGCCGTGCTGCCGAATTGGCTGATCAGGCTGGTATGGTAGGAATGACAACGCGGACAGGCGATCGCTTCCTCCCGGTGGAACAAACCCGGATGACATACCTGCTGAGACGGAAGGGGTGGGGCGATGCCAAAAGCGAGGAGCTTTTCCTTGCCCCGTTGGCTCATCCAGTCTGTCGTCCAGGCCGGTGACAGCACGGTGGTCAGCCTGGGATTCGGATAGCCGTGCTCCGCTAATTTGATCCGGATATTCGTCCGGATCACATCCATTGCCGGACAGCCGCTATAGGTCGGGGTAATTACGATCTCCACTTCTTCTCCATCGGCCCGGACCTCCCGAACGATTCCCAGGTCCACCACCGACAGAACAGGGACCTCGGGATCATTAACCTCTTCCAACATGGACCATATCGTATCGGTATTGATCATTTGTTCATCCTCCGGGGCACTGGCGCATGCATCGCCCTCGCGCATGCATCGCCCTCGCGACTGCCTTACCATTCGCAGCCGGGGTACGTTCTCTGCAGGAATTGCATTTCCGCCAACAGATATCCCAGGTGCTCCGTATGCCGCCCTTCCTTTCCGCCCTTTTGCATCCATGCAGCATCCGGCGGGGAAAGCTGTGCTTCTCCAAAAACTTCTTCCACTCTTCCCCGCCACAACGGGCCGAGCTGCTCAGAATCGACCGCAACCCCCTCCGCACTCAGCGCCCGCTCATAGTTTGCAGGGACGAACAGCTCCCCGGTAAATTGCCACAGCTGATCGAGCGCCCGCTCCATCCGCGCATGGCTTTCTTCTGTCCCATCCCCCAGCCGGATCACCCATTCGCTGCTCCAGCGAAGATGATACGTGACCTCTTTCAGGGACTTCCCGGCGATAGCGGCCAGCTCCCGGTCCTGACCTTGCTGCATCCGCTCATAAAAGTAGTATTGCCAGGCGCTGAAGAGGAACTGACGCAGAACCGTCTTCCCCCAATCGCCATTATCCTGCTCTACAAGCAGACAATTCCGGAAATCCCACGAATCCCGGCCGTAGGCGAGTTCGTCTTCCGTGGTATCGGACCCGATCAGCCGCGCCGCATACTGATACAGATACCTCGCCTGCCCGATCAGATCCAGCGAAATATTCGACAAGGCAATATCCTGCTCCAGTATAGGCCCACGCCCCGTCCATTCGCTGTTCCGATGCCCCAGGATCAGCGCGTTATCCGCCAAATGAAGCGCATATTCAATGAGTGCCGGATAATCCATCCTACATATGCTTTAATTCGTCAGGAAGATCATAGAAGGTCGGATGACGATAGACCTTATCATTCGCGGGATCATATAAAGAAGAAGCTTCATCCGGATTGGAAGCATGGATATATTTGCTTTCCACCACCCAGATACTCACCCCTTCCATCCTGCGCGTATAGACATCACGGGCGTTTTCGATCGCCATCGCGGCATCGGCCGCATGCAGACTACCGGCATGCTTGTGATCCAGCCCTTGCTTGCTCCGGATAAAGACCTCCCATAACGGCCATTGTTGTTCATGCATAACGCCTCCGCTTTTTTTCACCATGCGCCAACGCCGCCTCCCTGACCCAGGCTCCGTCCTCATGGGCCTGCAAACGCGCCTCCAGCCTTTCCTTATTACATGGGCCATTGCCGTTGATGACCTGATAGAACTCCGTCCAATCGATTGGCCCAAAATCATAGTGCTGCCGCTCCTCGTTCCATCTCAAGTCATTATCCGGCAGCCGCATCCCCAACAGCTTGACCTGCTCCGCACATATATCGACGAACCGTTGCCTGAGCTCATCATTCGAGAACCGCTTGATCTTCCATTGCATGCTCTGCGCCGAATTCGGCGACGCGTCATCATTCGGTCCGAACATCATCACGGAGGGCCACCACCAGCGGTCGATCGCATCCTGGCACATCCGCCGCTGCGCCTCGCTCCCTCTGCTCAGCACCAGCAGGATCTCGAAACCCTGCCGCTGGTGAAAGCTCTCTTCTTTGCAGATCCGGACCATGGCCCGCGAGTAAGGACCATAAGAGGCCCGGCAAAGCGGAACCTGGTTCATGATCGCCGCACCGTCGACCAGCCAACCGATCGCACCCATATCCGCCCAGGTGAGCGTTGGATAATTGAAGATCGATGAATATTTAGCTTTCCCGCTATGCAACTGTCCGATCATCTCATCCCGGCTGATATTCAGGGTCTCGGCAGCCGAATACAAATAGAGCCCGTGCCCGGCCTCATCTTGCACCTTGGCGATCAGCGTCGCCTTCCGTTTGAGCGTGGGTGCGCGCGTGATCCAGTTCGCCTCCGGAAGCATTCCGACGATTTCACTATGTGCATGCTGCGAGATCTGCCGGATAAGGGTCTTCCTGTAGGCGTCGGGCATCCAATCCTTCGGCTCGATCCGGATGTCCTGATCTACCTTATCCTGAAATATCTTTTCGCGCTCGGACGGCGACATACTTCATTGATTTATACCCAAAGATACTTTTTTTTACGCGGCTAACAATTGTTAGTACATTTACCGGACCAATTGCTGCCGGTACGATAGTGAACAACAGTCATATGGAACATGGCCGTGATTTTGTACTAACTGCTTGCTCAAAAGAACTGCTGGATAGGATTGCGGTCGGAGACGAATCCGCATTCAGACAGGTATATGGCAGTTTCTACAAACGGCTTTTTCAGTTTGCGTTTGCCATTGTCAAGACCCGCGAGTCGGCCGAAGAGATCGTGGAAGACGTTTTTGTCCGCATCTGGCAGCAAAGGGCTTCGATGCCATCCATTCAAAATTTGCGGGTCTATCTTTACACGGCTACGAAAAATGGCTCCCTTAACTATTTATCCAAAAAGGCGAGAGAAAGCATCACCGAACCTTTCGATCACATCCATATCGAACCAGGCGGGGCCGGCATCACACCGGAGGAGATCCTGATCACAACGGAAATGTACCGAAAGCTGCAGGAGGCGGTCGAAGCACTTCCTCCCCGCTGTAAAATGATCTTCAAGCTGGTACGCGAAGACGGCCTTCGGTATAAAGAGATCGCCGAAATTTTGAATATATCGGTCAATACCATTGATGTGCAGATGGCGATTGCTGTTAGACGTATTGCCGCTGCTCTCGGGGCGGAGTTCGGTTATTCGTTGCAGAAGAAACCCGCCCATAAATAACCCGCCGAAGAAGTCCGGGCCCAAAATTTTTTACCCCTTCCTTTAGTAGATGACCCTTTTTTCCTTGTCTTATTCAGGTAAGCGCCTGCTATATGATACCAAACAACCGCTTGTGGCTGCTCATGTCCCGTCGTCTGTCCGGAGAGGCGTCCCTCGCGGAACTACAGGAATTGCAGGACCTGCTGGAGCAATCTCCCGATAAGTTACAACTGATCGACATCCTTCAATGCTACTTTTCAGCCCACATTTCAGAACCCGAAGCGGATACGGTCGATCCTGATCTCGAACAAAAATTCCGCCGCATCATTCGGCGCCGCCCGCCTAAACAGCACAAAATCCACTGGCGCAAAATGATCTGGTATGCCGCTGCTCTCGGCGGCCTTATTGTTCTGGCATGGGGCGTTTTCCACCAGGATCGGCCGGCACCTTTCCCACCCATGCGCAAGCAGTCTAAAGGCGGGGAGGTAACCGCCAGGCCCGGAGTGAGAACCAGGTTGGTATTACCGGACGGCACTCAGGTATGGCTGAACTCCAACAGCAAATTGAAATACTCCGCCGATTTTAATCTCCATTCGCGGGAAGTGGAGCTGGAAGGGGAGGCTTATTTCGATGTCGCCAAAGATATGGAGCGCGCCTTCATCGTGCACGCCTCCACCATCGATGTAAGAGTCCTGGGGACTGCTTTCACCATCAAATCTTACCCCCAGGACGAGACGATCGAAGCAACCCTCCTGAAGGGCGCTATCGAGATCTCGGGACGGGATAATCCAAGTGCTCCGCGCATCATCCTGAAGCCGGATGAAAAGGTGGTATTAAGCAAGCATTTGCTGAGCCCAGTACCGTCAACCCCGACTCACCTCACTGGTTCAGTAACACCCCCTGCCGTCAGGCCCGATATTTCCGTTAACCCGGTCCCGGCAAACATCCCGGACAGCGAAAAGGTAGAGACGGCGTGGTTGTATAACCGGCTGGTATTCAATGGGGATACTTTTAAAGAACTCGCGGAAAAAATGGAGCGCTGGTATAACGTCCGGATCATTTTCAGGGATGACCAGCTATACAAATATCGTTTCGGGGGCGCCTTTGCCAATGAATCCGTGCGGGACGCCCTTAATGCCCTTCAGCTCACAGCGCAATTCACCTATAAAATAAATGGCGATGTTATCGAACTCTATAAAAAATAAGAACGATACCGGCTAAACGCCGGTCGTCCAGATAAAAAACGGGAAATGTTGACGCATTCCCCGTTCAGGTTAAATCGGAAAACCTGTAACCAACTTGGTGGGCGGTGAGGGTTTCCCATTTTATTAATCCTTAATCATAAATGTATGAAAAATTCACAACCCCCTGTTTGGAGGGGGAGGTTTCGATTGCTCTTTAAATTGATTGTCATTATGAAGCTTTCCATCCTGTTAATCCTGCTCGGCATCCTGCAGGCGAAAGCCGATGTTCACGCGCAAGGGTCCATCACCCTGAATATGCAGGGGGTGGAAATCGCTAAAGTGCTGAATAAGATCGAGAAAGGCGGCGATTTTCGTTTCCTGTACAATTACGATCTCCCTTCCCTCAGGAAAAAAGTGGATATCCGATTTGACCAGTCCTCCCTAAAAGATGCGCTTACACGGCTCTTTGCCAATACCGACCTAACCTATAAGATCCTGGAAAATAACCTCGTCGTCGTGATGTCAGCGACGCTGGAAAGACAGGACATCCGCATAACGGGAAAGGTCACGGGTGCAAACGGGGAAGCGCTTTCGGGGGTAAGTATCCTGGTTAAGGGAACCGCAACGGGCACAAATACGGATAATAACGGCTCGTTTTCCCTGACCGTTTCCCAGAACGCCGTATTGGTGGTATCCTATATCGGCTATGAGAGCAAGGAAGTCACTCTTACCGGCGAACCGGTAGTGAATGTCCAGCTTCAGCCTTCCACCAGACAGCTGGATCAGGTAGTGGTCATTGGTTACGGATCGCAGCGACAAAAGGACATTACCTCCGCCGTCTCGGTCGTCAGCACGAAAGACATTTCGAGCCGGCCGATTGTCAGCCCGGTGGAAGCAATAGTGGGAAAGGCGCCGGGTGTCCAGGTCTCGATCCCCAACGGCGCAACGCCGGGTGCTGATTTATCTGTGAAGATCAGGGGTATAGGTTCCCCGAACGGCGGCGAGCCTTTATATGTTGTGGACGGCGTTCTGACCAACGACATCCGGAGCATCGATGCCAATACCATCGAGACGATCAGCGTCCTGAAAGATGCTTCCGCCGCCGGCATCTACGGCGCCGCGGGATCGACCAACGGGGTTGTAATGATCACGACCAAACAAGGGACGAAAGGCAAACCTCGGGTCGATATCAGTCTCTATACCGGTCAGCAACAGGTGACAAAAAAGATACCGGTTTTGAACAATACGCAGTGGCTTGACCTGGAGTCTGAAATCTTCGGGACGACGCCAACGGGCTTCCAATCGACGATGCCATCCTATTACAATCTGACTACAACCAACAACAACTGGCAGGACATGATCTATCACAATGCCATGCAGACGGGTGTGAATGTCGGTATTTCAGGTGGTTCGGACAAAGGGACCTACTATCTGGACATGGGTTACCTGAACCAGGATGGGATTATTGTCGGGTCCAATTTTTCACGGTATTCTGTAAAATTGAGTATTGATCAGGCCGCTACCTCCTGGCTCAGGGTCGGCGCCAATCTTAGCTATAACCGGACAAATCAACGGACAGTGCCTGTCAATACCTCGACCCAATTTGGCGGGGCTGTTGTCGCCGCGATCGTGACTCCCGAATATATCCCGGTCTTTATGCCCGCCGGTTCCCCGAATCCGGGCGTCTATGGGTACAGTACTTTTTATTCCGGGGACAACCCGATGTCCGACATCTACAACAACAGCAACAAAACCGTCGGGAACAATCTATTGGGAAATGCATATGCCGAGATCAGCCTTCCATTTGACCTGAAACTCCGTTCGCAGCTAAATACGGTCATCGAAAATTCAAAATATGATTATTTTTTGGATCCCTATAAAAGCTTATACGGACTCACGCTGAACGGGCAGGCAAACGACAGCTATTCGGAGACTTATCGCTGGGCCTGGGATAATACCCTGACCTATGCCAGACATTTTGGCCTTCATTCGGTGAATGTGGTCATCGGGACCTCGGCCCTCGAGGAATCCATTGCGCTCTCGGCCCAGTCCGGCGAGGGATTTGCGACCAGCTCGATCCAGACCCTCAACGGCGCCAGCAGCCACTACTCGGTAAGCACTCAAAATTTTGCATGGGCCACCAACTCTTATTTCGGGCGGGTCAACTATTCCTACAACGATAAATATTTGTTGACGGGGACATTCAGAGAGGACGGGACCTCAAGAGTGGGCATCAATAACAAATGGGGATCTTTTCCGGCCGTGTCTGCCGGGTGGAGAGTTTCTAACGAGGACTTCATGAATAAAGTTAATTGGGTCTCCGACCTTAAGGTCAGGGCAGGCTGGGGCGAAACAGGCAACCTTCCCCCCTATACCGTCCTGTATCCCTCTTACACCCTATTAAGTCCCGGCGCCCCCTATGCCTATAGCAGCAGTCCTACGGCTGCTCCCGGGGTTACCACGACCTCCCAGATCGGAAACCCGAACTTAAAATGGGAATCCGGAGCACAAACGAACATCGGATTTGACGCAACCTTTCTCGATCGTCGCCTGACCTTCTCTGCGGACTACTATCATAAAAAGGTAAAGAATATGATCTTTTCCCAGATGGGTAGCCTCGTGTTCGGCGGACCCGTCACCCAGATCAACGTACCGGGATATGACATCAACAAGGGTCTCGAATTCAATGTTGACGCTTCCATCGTCAAGAAAAAGGATTTCTCCTGGGATGTCAATTTTAATATCTCATTTAATAAGAACCTGATCACCAACCTCGATACGACGGTTACCACTTCCTATCAGACAGGCGCGATAACCGTTGGCGGAAGCCACGCTCCGATCTATACGGAAATTATCAAGAATGGATATTCGCTTGGGACTTTCTGGGGATACAAGGCTGATGGGGTCGATCCGAAATCCGGAAATGAGATTTTTGAGAGCGCGCTTTCCGATCTGGGGTCTGCGCTGCCCAAATATACGTTTGGCTTCACCAATACCTTCACCTACAAAGATTTCTCCCTATCCGTATTGATCGATGGCGTCCAGGGGAATAAGGTTTATGACGAGACGAGGATGGAGATCGAAGCATTGACCGGCTATACCAACGAGAGCGCGAGAGTATTGGGCCGCTGGGAAACGTCGGGCCAGGTAACCGGCATTCCGAGTGCGATCAACAATGGGACCTCCAATGCCGCAAATGCCGCACTGCTCCAGAACCAAGTGTCTTCGCTGTATGTGGAGAACGGCTCCTTTGTCCGGTTTCGAAGCGCCACGCTTTCCTACCAGCTCAATCAGAAAATGCTGAAGCGAGCCGGTATTGCGGGCCTGAGGGTATATGTTACCGGGCAAAACCTGGGAATCATCACGAAGTACAAGGGGTATTACCCCGATCTGGATAGTTTTGGGCAGGGTACCAACAACCAGGCGGTAAATGCCGGTCAGGGACCATCCTTATATTCCATCGGTGTAGACGCCGGCGCCTATCCCGCGGCAAGAACCATTACTATCGGTGCAAATATTCAATTATGAGAACTATAAACCTTTTTTATATGCCTAAAAATATGTCATCAAGATATCTTGCGCTCACGGCTGTCTTATTGATCTCCCTGGCCGGGTGCACCAAAAGTTTCCTGGACAAAACGCCGGAGTCCAGTCTGACTACCGGTAATTTTCCCCTCTCGGCAACCGATGCAGAAAGCGAATTGACCGGGGCCTATGACTGGATGGTATACTACACGAATTTTTACCAGTATGATAATTTCATGAACACCGACGGCAAATCGGACAATTGCTATGTCAACAGTGATAACGTTACGGCTGAGCAACCGCTGGAATATTTTTCCACGGTGACCTCATCGAACACGAATGTCCAGCGGGACTGGCAGGAGCTGTACAATGATATCAGGGCCGCAAATGCCGTACTGGATGACGTTCCGGCTATCAACGATCCGGCGTTGACGGCCACCCGGAAGGCTCAGATCCTTGGAGAGGCGCGGTTCCTCCGTGCGTATCATTATTATTGGCTGGTCACGGAGTGGGGCGAATGTCCCATCATCCTTTCGGTATCCAACGGGGGAAATCTCTATCCCGCGCGCAATAAGGTCGCCGACGTATATGCGCAAATGATCACCGACCTGAAATATGCGGACAGCGTTTTGGGTGCAACCCCTTACAACGGGCAGTTGGGCAGAGCGACCAAGGGGACTGCCGAAGCCATGCTGGCAAAGACTTATGCCCAGATGGGCGACTATGCCGATTGTCTTACTTATTGCAACGAAGTGATCAGCAGCGGCACCTACTCACTGGTGCCCAATTTTGCCAACCTTTGGGGCGCGGCCAACAAGAATAATTCAGAGTCTATCTTTGAATTGCAGGCCAATGGGACGGCATATGGATTCTTTGGATTCGAGATATTTGACTACGTGGCTTCCGATGGATACCCCAAGCGCGATATCGGGTCCGCCAACCTGATCAACGCGTTCAAGGCGGCGGGGGACACGGGTGTGCGTTACCAGGCCACTTTCAATTGGCAGATCCCCGGAGCGGCTTTTACCATGCCTCCCAATGCCTGGGATCCCAACTTCCCGATCCCATTTATGAATAAATACCCGGACGCCGACGGATACAATTCCAATGATGATATCGTGCTGATCCGGCTGGCGGACATCGTTTTATTGGCCGCCGAAGCCAACAACCAGCTGGGCAATACGACGGCCGCCGCCACGGAACTGAACCAGATCAGGACCCGCGCGGGATTGCCGAATACCACGGCATCTACCCAGAGCGACCTCGCGATGGCTATCCTGAATGAACGGCAGATGGAACTGGTCTTTGAATGCACCCGCTGGAATGATCTTCAACGGGCTGATGCCAACGGAATCCTCAGCATCGTTACGCTTATGGCGGGTCAGACTGACTCGCATGGCAACAACCTGAATTATGACATGGCGACTGACAAGCATCAATATATTTTTCCCATTCCTTCCGAAGATCTCCAGCTCAATAAGAACCTGACACAGAATCCCGGCTACCAGTAGCCGGTTTCCAGCGCGGTATTCCCAACTGCGTGCGCGACTGACGGCCCCGCTTCGGCGGGGCTTTTTTGGCTTAATTCCGTTATCTTTAGCACTTCAACTCGATTTCAATGAAAAGGTTAACTTTCTTGCTTCTCGTCGTTCCATTCGGGCTGCGCGCGCAGGTAGACACCGGCGTGCGTTTCGAACACGGGCTGAGCTGGGCTGCTGTCAAGGCAAAAGCCCGGGCTGAGAATAAGTATATATTTATGGACTGCTTCACCACCTGGTGCGGCCCCTGCCGTTATATGTCGACAGCGATCTTCCCCCAAAAAGAGTCGGGCGATTATATGAATGATAAGTTTGTCAGCGTGGCTGTGCAGCTTGATACGACTGCCAAGGATGCCGATGACGTCAAGGGATGGTATGCCGACGGTCATGATATCGCGGCGAAGTTCGGGGTGCGTGCCTATCCGACCTACCTGATCTTCGCACCGGATGGGCATGTTGTCCATCGGATGGTTGGCTCGCGACTGAACGCAAAAACTTTCATCGCAGACGTTTCCGCGTCTTTTGACAGCACGCAGCAATACTATACCCTGCTAAATCAATATGAGAACGGCCGACGCGATTCCGCCTTCCTTCACCGGATGGCGATGCGGTGCGATGACATCTATGATCTGGCAAACCTCATGGTGATAGGGAATGCCTGGCTGGCTAGGCAGACGGATCTCTATAGCCGGGATGCTTTGGAAATTGTTGATGTACTGACGAACGCGAGTACGGATACCTACTTTACGGTGTACACCGATCATGCGGCAGAGGTGGACAAAGTACTGGGTGACGGCAAGGCCGAGGCGAAAGTGAGGGCAATCTTTCTCCGAGAGGGGGCACAATTGGCAAGAGCAGCTAAGAAAGAGCCGGATTGGAAGAAGGTCCATAAGCTGATTGCAGTGAAAATGCCTGCTGCGGCCGACGAGATGACAGCCCGCATCAAAGTGAATTTCTATTGCGGGAAAAAAGACTGGACCAACTTTGAAACAGTCATAGTCGCCTATATGAAGACCTATGGTGAGACGATGAGCATCGGAGATCTCAACAGCCTGGCCTGGGCTGTTTTCGAGGAATGCCCCGATATGACCTGTGTTTCGGATATTCTCGATTGGAGCAGGCGCTTGAAGGAAGCCGGCGATCCCGGCGTCATGGACACCTATGCAAATATCCTTTATAAGCTGGGCAAGAAAGGCGATGCCATCGCATTGGAGACGAAGGCATTAAACATGTTACCCGATGGGCAAAAGGGAGAAATCCAGGCCACCCTGGAAAAAATGAAGAACGACGAAAAGACCTGGTAGGCTGAGGCGCGGGCCGGCGAAGCCGGCCCGCGCCGTTATTTCGAATCGAAATCGATCACCAACTTCTCAGACCGCGGATGGGACTGGCAGGTGAGGACAAAGCCCGCGGCAAGCTCGTCTGCCTCCAATGCATAGTTTTGGGCCATCTCTACCTTGCCCTCGATTAACTTCGCGCGGCAGGTGGAGCATACCCCGCCCTTGCAGGCAAAAGGAAGATCGACCCCCTCCATCAAGGCGGCTTCCAGCACCGGGGAACCATCGAAGGGAAGATCAAAAGAATGGCTCATGCCATCCAACCATATTGTGACGTGGCTTACCCGGGCTTGCTCAGACGCTGTGTGCGTCTCCGTCATCACCGGTCGCGGGGTGGATGAAGTGGATGGGGTGGATGAAGCGGATGGGGTGAATGGGCGGCCTTCCAGCGTATGGAACAGCTCGAAATGGATCTTCTTTCTTTCCATCCCCTGACCCTCCAGCCAGTCCTTGAGGGAAAAGATCATTTGCTCGGGCCCGCAAAGAAAGACTTCATCCACCGATCGCAGATCGATCAGCCGTCCGCAGAGCTCGGCGCATTTTGCAACATCGATCCGCCCCTGATAAAGCGGAATATCCATTTCCTCCCGGCTGAGAATATGATATAAGGAGAACCGGTCGATATAGCGGTTCTTCAATGCCTCCAGTTCTTCCCGGAAAACGATGGACAGTCGGTTTCGGTTCCCGTAGACCAACGTGAAATGACTCTCCGGCTCCACGCTCAGCGTAGTCTTGAGATGCGACAGGATCGGTGTGATCCCGCTGCCGGCTGCAAACGCCAGGTAATGCTTCCGGTTCTCCGGCCGGAGCTCCGTATTGAACCTGCCGCTTGGTGGCAAGACCTCGATCTGATGGCCCGGCGCCAGCTGCTCATTCGCCCACGTCGAAAAAACCCCGCCGGGCACTTTCTTAATGGCGATCCGAAGCTCGGATTCCAGGGGACTGCCGCAGATCGAATAGGATCGGCGCACCTCTTCACCACCCATCCTCATCCGGAGGGTAATATTCTGACCCTGCACAAAACGGAATTCTTCCCGGTATGCAGCCGGGATCGTAAACGCCACGGAAACGCATTCGGCCGTCTCGCGCCGCACATCTTCGATCGTCAATGTCCTGAAATGGGTAGCCATAGATTATATCCGCCGGAGCCGCGGACCGCCATTTACTTTTTCAACCCCTCAATGAGGAATTTGACCATATTCGCTTCCAGCGCCTCGGCGCTCGTGCTCTTCCTTGACCGCTGCCAGGAGTCGATACCACTGATCGCCGAAAGGATGACCAGTACGGCCGTATACGGTTCGATCGCCTTCATCTCCCCTTTGCCGATCCCCTCCTCTATCAGATCACCCAGCCTTTTACGGTAGCTCCGGCGCTGGTTGAGAAAATTGGAAAGATAAGGCTCCGGCAAATGCCGCCATTCGTGATCGGCAATATAGACGAATTCATACTGGTCCAGCATCATCCGGATATGCACC
This sequence comes from Puia sp., assembly GCA_035570015.1. Classification (GTDB taxonomy): domain Bacteria; phylum Bacteroidota; class Bacteroidia; order Chitinophagales; family Chitinophagaceae; genus Puia. The sequence continues at coordinate 10,523 of DATMLR010000472.1, read as the reverse complement.
CGGATAATGGCCTCCATTTTCCTCAGCGTGGTCTGATGGCTTGCCTCGACCGCTTCCAGATTCGTCATGAACTCATTGGCGACCCTGAAGCAGATCGCCTGCAGGATCTCCGATTTGGATTGTATATGGTTGTACAGACTGGCCGCTTCCACGCCGACATGTTCCGCGAGGTCCCGCATGCTGGCAGCACCAAAACCTTTCTCCCGGAAGAGCTTCGACGCCTTCTCGATGATCACCTCCTTTTTGGTGCTGTTCTTTTTGCTTTGAATTTTAGCCATACTTCGATGGAAACGACCGCCAGCGGCTCCCCGGGGCTACTAACGAGTGTTAGTGCGCAAGATACGCATATTTTATGTAGGTTGCAGCCCAAAATAGCAATAGCATGTCATTAATTGTGGTCGGGACCATGGCCTATGACGCCATCGAGACGCCGTTCGAAAAGACAGATTGGATCGTAGGGGGAGCAGCGACCTACGCGGCTTACGCGGCAAGCAATTTTGTCACACCTATCAACCAGGTCTCCATCGTCGGCTATGATTTTGAACAAAAGGAAATGGATGAACTGGAAAAGCGCGGCGTCAATCTCGAAGGCGTGGAAAGGAAAAAAGATAAAAAATCCTTCTTCTGGTCGGGGAAATATCATCTCGATATGAATACGCGCGATACCCTGGTTACCGACCTCAACGTACTCCTGGACTTCAATCCCGTTATTCCGGAGAGCTATCAGGGCAGTGAATTCCTCCTACTCGGCAACGTCGATCCCGGCTTGCAGACCAGTGTCGTCCGGCAGCTGCGCCAACGCCCGAAGCTGATTGCCATGGACACCATGAACTTTTGGATGGATAACGCGCTCGAAGGCCTGAAGAATCTTCTGACCATGGTCGACGTGCTCATGGTCAACGATAGCGAGGCCCGCCAGCTCAGCGGCCAGTTTTCGCTGGTAAAAGCGGCACGGTCCATCCTCCAAATGGGACCCCGCTACCTGATCATCAAGAAGGGAGAGCACGGTGCGCTGCTTTTTCATGAGGACAAAGTCTTTGTCGCACCCGCCCTGCCGCTGGAGGACGTTTACGATCCCACCGGCGCCGGCGATACTTTTGCGGGGGGCTTTATGGGCTATATCGCAAAGACAAAAGATATCTCTTTCGAAAATATGAAGACGGCAATCATCGTGGGCTCCGCCATGGCCTCCTTCTGCGTGGAGAAGTTTGGCCCCACCCGGCTTAAGGAGATCACCCGGGCCGATATCGATGCCCGGATCCGTCAGTTCGTCGACCTGGTTAATTTTGATATTAAGTTGGTCTAAAATTTTGAAAAGCCCGTTGGAGTGACTATTTTTGGGCCCGAATGAGCATGACAAAAAATACAAAGCAGATCAAGATGCCCCCTGTTCAGGGAAGGTTTTGATTGTTTTGTGTTACAAGATAATAAGAGCCTTCCCGCAGGGAAGGCTCTTTGTTTTAGACCGGCCCGGTCCGGTTCGACCGATAAAAACAAATAAAAATGAAAGTTGCAGTCGTCGGCGCCACCGGCCTGGTAGGCACCAAAATGTTACAGGTACTCGCAGAAAGGAATTTTCCGGTCACTGAATTGATCCCGGTCGCATCTGAAAAGTCGATCGGAAAAGAAGTGGAATTTAAAGGAAAGAAGTATAAGGTAGTGAGCGCCGCCGATGCCATTGCAGCACAGCCGGCTGTAGCCCTGTTTTCTGCCGGCGGCAGCACCAGCCTCGAATGGGCCCCAAAGTTCGCCGCTGCGGGGATCACGGTAATCGACAATTCTTCCGCGTGGCGGATGGATCCAACCAAGAAGCTGGTCGTTCCCGAGCTCAATGCCGACGTCCTGACCAGGGAAGACAAAATCATCGCTAACCCCAACTGTTCCACCATCCAGATGGTCGTCGCGCTCAACCCCCTTCACAAACGTTACCATATAAGGCGGATCGTCGTGTCCACCTATCAGAGCGTTACCGGCACCGGCGTCAAGGCAGTAGCGCAACTCCACAACGAACGCAAAGGCATCCAGGGCGAAATGGCATATAAATATCCGATCGATCTCAACGCCATTCCGCAGATCGACGTCTTCCTGGAGAACGGCTATACGAAAGAGGAGATGAAAATGGTGAACGAAACAAGGAAAATTATGCGTGACAATGAAATTCGGGTAACGGCTACTACTGTTCGGATTCCGGTGATGGGTGGGCATAGTGAAGCCGTAAATGTCGAATTCGATAAAGATTTCGATTTGAATGAAGTCCGCGCCCTCCTAAGTCAGGCGCCCGGGGTCATCGTCATCGACGACCCCGCGGCCCAGCAATATCCCATGCCCCGGAATTCACACGAGAAGGATGAGGTATTTGTAGGAAGACTGCGGCGGGACGAATCCCAGGCCAATACGCTGAACATGTGGGTAGTGAGCGACAACCTCCGAAAAGGCGCTGCAACGAATGCGGTCCAGATCGCGGAATACCTGGTGGGGAAAGGTCTGCTTTAACTATTCCAGCGCCCGATTGAGGAAATAGACAAATGCTTTCATGGTTGCGAAGGTATTCAGCACTTCCTTCAGGATGGAGGGGGATGTCATTTGCGAGTCCGTAAGTGAACGAGTCACTACGAAGCTCTTAAGCTTCAGGAACCCGATGGCCGGGTTCTCCGCATCATATCCTTTTGGCGGCCTGGAAAGTATCTCTTCCTGGTCCAGACCCTCGGGGAAGTATTTCTTAAACTTGCGATCACCCAGGATCTTCGTCCATTCGGCAAAGTTATAGTCGATCTCCTGACGGACCTTGCTCAGCTCCGCGGGCATTGGCATCCACAAACCGCCGCCTGCCATGCTGCGCCCGGGCTGTGCATGGAAATAATACCCTGCGGTCGGCATTTTCTTGCCGCCTTTATTGAGAAAGGCGCCCATATGGGTCTTATAAGGGGTCTTGTCGCTGGAGAAGCGAACGTCGCGATAGATCCGGTAGGTGGAGTCCTTTACATGCAGTGGCGCGATATCGGCATCCACCTTTCCCAAGCCCTGAATCAACTGCGCTACAAAATGCTCGGCATCGTCTTTTGCGTCCAGATAACCGGATTTATTCTTTTCGAACCAGGGCTTGTTGTTATTCTTTTTGAGGTCTTTGAGAAATTTGAAAGTAGAAGTTTTCACCTAATCCTCCCCCAGTTTTCGCCGCTCTTGATGCGGTACATGGTCATCTCGCTGACATGATACTTTTCCGCCAGTTTCTTGATGGTCAGTTGCCGGTGTTTACTGGATAAGGTCTTCTTGATGGTCTTTACCTGGCCCGCGGTAAGCTTCAATCCAACCGTACGGTTTGCCTGAACTTTCTTGTAGGCGATCTTTGCAGGGCTTTTCTGTTGATGATCGATCATCTCCTCCAACGTCGCCCATTTCAAATTTCTTGCGGAGTTCTCGAGCTTGTTGTGATTTAGATGGATCACATACTTGTGCTTTGGCGACGCCTTACTTAGGAAAAGCCGGGCGATCTCCCGATGGATGTAGAGTGTTCCATTGTTGCCTGGCCGGTGCAGATTCAGGGTCTTGTACCCGGTAGTCAGGCTGCCGTTCAGCAATTTGCCGTCGGCTAGCACATCTTCCGAGTAGCTGGCAACGCGACCCAGAGAAGAAAGTGCGTATTTTTTTCGGAGTTGTTTCCAGCCGGGAAACTGCAATGGTTTCCACACTTCGCCGGTAAATTTTCTGATCATTCCTGGCAATTTTCTTAAAGTTACGGAAAAGAATTTCGAATTACCAGTAACGTAAGAAAATATTCTTATATGTTTAGACGTCTTACCGCGCGTCGAGCAACTTAATAAACTCGTCCTCCGTGAGTATATGAATCGAAGCGATCTTTTTGGCTTTCTCCAGCTTGTTCCCTGCATCCTCGCCGACTACCAGATAGTTGAGCTTACTGCTAACTCCGCTCAGGAGCTTGCCGCCATTCCTTTCGACCGCCTCTTCCGCTTCCTGACGTTTAAGCCGGTTAAGGGTGCCGGTGAACAGAAACGTTTGGCCATCCAGGTTGCCTCCCGCAGCTGCTTTCGATTTTTGGCTTTCCAGGGTCAACCCCAGGGTCTCCAGTTCCTTTATTAAGTGTAGGTTATCCTTGTTATGAAAGAACTGGTACACGCTGCCGGCTACTTTGGGGCCGATGTCTTCCAGATTCTGAAGGTCTTCCGGCGAGTAACGTGCCAGATCGTTCAGGTGTGTCACCGCTGCAGCAAGTACCTTGGCGGTCGTCTCTCCCACATAACGGATACCCAGCCCGAAAATAAGCCGGTGCAGCGGCTGCTGCCGCGACGCCTCAATGGCCGACTGAAGATTGCTCACACTCTTCTCCCCGAATCCCTCCAACTGCCGGATCTTATCAAACGGCAGGCGATAGATACCCGGGATATCCTTCACAAACCCAAGTTCATAGAACTTGCGGACGTTTGCCTCACCCAAACTGCGGATATCCATGGCATCTTTTCCGGACCAGTGGATGATCCGCTCTACTACCTGCGCCGGACAGTTGATATTGACACAGCGCAAAACCGCTTCGCCTTCAGGCTTGACCAGCTTGTCCCCACAAACCGGACAATGTGTAGGAAATACAATAGCTTCTTCATCCCCGGTCCTGAGCTCAGCGAGTGGCTTGACTATATAGGGGATCACATCTCCTGCTCTCTCGACCAGCACCTTGTCTCCGATCCGGAGATCCTTTTCCCGGACCACATCCTCATTGAATAGGGAAATCGAACTGACGGTGACTCCGCTAAGCGGAACAGGATCGATTTTGGCTACCGGGGTGATACTCCCGGTACGGCCCACCTGGAATTCTACCTTCCGAAGGGTACTGGTTGCCTGCCGGGCTTTGAATTTAAATGCAATGGCCCAGCGCGGATGATGCGTGGTCATCCCCATGCGTTCCTGCAGCGCGATCGAATCCACCTTGATCACCATCCCGTCGATCTCATATGGCAGATCGTCCCGTTTTTGTTCAAAAGAACGGCAATAGTCGATTACCGCCTGAATTCCCTTCACAATCTTTAGCTCTTTTTGCGGACTCCGAAAGCCAAGGTCCCATAGCATCCGGAGGCTGCCGGAGTGTGTAGTAAGCGCCGGATCATCCGTCGCGGGCGTATAGTAGGCAACATGATACAGAAAGGCCTCCAGGTTGCGCCGACTTACCTCCTTCGGGTCTTTGATCCGCAACGACCCTGCGGCTGCATTTCGGGGATTGGCCAATGGGGGAAGCTGCTGCTCGGCGAGCTGCTCATTGTATTTGGCAAAATTGCTTTTATTCATCAGCACCTCACCCCGGATTTCGATCAATTGAATGCCATAGCGGGAAAAAGAAGCGGCCAGCGGAACGGAACGGATCTGCCGGATATTGGTCGTGATCTCATCGCCGGCAATCCCATCTCCCCGCGTCACTCCCCTGAGCAACCGGTCGTTCTCATAGGTCAGCGAGATACTGGCGCCATCGAATTTTGGTTCGATGCAGTAATCCATTACCTCAAGGCCGGTTAATTCGCGTGCCTTGCGGTCCCAATCCAACAGGTCGTCCTCATTATAAGAATTCTCCAGGGACAACATCGGGACAAGGTGCTCCACCGTAGGGAAATCCTTTGTCAACTGGGTTGCTACCCGTTGCGTGGGGGAGTCTGCGCTCACGAGTTCCGGGTATTCCCGTTCCAGTTTTTCCAACTCCTTATATAATATGTCATACTCGAAATCCGCGATGAGCGGGTCATTGAGAATCGCATACCGATATTCATGAAAACGCAGCACATCTCTTAGCTCCTCCAGCCGGTCTTTATCCAAACCTTTCGATTTAACCCGGGAAAGTAAGTCGGCAGACAATTTTTGCATACGCTGCACCTGGTCCGAAGAGTACATAGGTCAATTATTATTAGTGTAAATTTAAGCGAATAGGATTCGAATTGACTAATTTCGTGTCGTCATGAACACTGAGATTCTATCGAATAAGGGCACTGCATCCAAAGACGCCGCCGGCGGCCAGAAAGATATCAAGACCATCCTCAAGGAACTGGAGAGTGAAGGCATCATTGGGATATCGGTGGACTGTGTCATTTTTGGTTTCGATGACAACGAATTGAAAGTCCTCCTCATCAAGTCGGACTTCCAACAATATGAGAACAAGTGGAGCCTCCTCGGTGACCTCGTAAACAACCACGAAGACCTCGATGAGGCAGCCTATCGGGTCCTCCGGGAACGGACAGGCATGGACGACGTATACCTCGAACAGGTAAAAGCCTTTGGGCAAACCGGCCGTCACCCCGCTGCGCGCGTCGTCACCATTGCCTATTGCTCTCTCATCAATATCGAGCACCATCAACTGAAGATCCTTGCCAACGAGCTCCACTGGCATCGGGTGACCACCCTCTCCGAAATGGCCTTCGATCACCGGAAGATCCTCGATGCCTGCTACGTCTGGCTCCAAAAGCGGATTCAGGAACACCCCCTTGGCTTTAGCCTCCTGCCCAAGAAGTTCTCGCTCCGCGAGCTACAGAACCTCTATGAAGCAATCCTCGACGTCAAACTTGACCGGCGGAACTTCCGTAAAAAGTTCTTTTCCATGGATCTGCTCGAAGACACCGGCGAGCTCGAGACCGACGTCCCCCACCGGCCGGGCAAGCTTTACCGCTTCAACTATGAGAAATACCAGAAAAAGGAGCGGAAGAAATGGTTTGGGATTGATTTCTGAGGCTTTTTGGGTTTTCCGGCATCGTTTGCGCACTTTAGCCGGTTTCCCGCCCGTTTTTAGCCAACCGATTGCATTTGTTAACCGTATATTTGTAAAGACGCCTGACTTCCCCCGGTCCGTCGTCCCGTCCGCGACCTTTCCGATCCGGCCCCGCCCGCGAGGTTTCACTCGTTAAACCATTATCCCGGCCGAAATCCACCCCATGCGTTAACAAAAAATTTTTTTATGAATTCTGCAATGAATATTGCGGGAAACGAAAATTGTTCCTAACATTGTGTATTCTTTACACAGAGTAATGTGTAAAAGTTACACGTTAACACACTAAAACTAGAATTGCCAATATGAGAAAAAAGCGATTGCTTGTGCAAATGGCAATATGTTGCCTGCTACTGCTCAATGGGATCATTGCCTCTGCCCAAACCAGAATGGTCTCAGGAAAGATTACCGACGCCACAGGCGCCCCCATCCCGGGCGCATCCGTTGTCGCGCTGGGCGCGACCGGAGGCACCATTACAGGTTCCGATGGCGTTTTCCACTTCTCAGTCCCCCTTTCAGCCAAAACCCTCGTTGTCTCCTTCGTCGGTTACGCGTCACAGCAAGTCCCCATCACAGGCCTGGACATCAGGGTCACGCTGCAGTTGTCTAACTCGACCCAGAACGAAGTCGTCGTCATCGGTTACGGCACCCAGTTGAAAAAGGACCTGACCGGTTCCGTCGCCTCCGTCAACGCCAAAGATTTCCAGCATGGAGCCATCACGAGCTTCGATCAACTGATCGCAGGCAAGATAGCGGGGGTCTCCGTAACTTCAAATGGCGGCCAGCCCGGCAGTGCCAGCACGATCCGCATTCGCGGGCTTTCTTCAATCAGCGGTAATAACGATCCATTGTACGTTCTCGACGGTTTGGAGTTGCCGTACTCATCAAATAACGGGGTTTCGACAACAGCGGCAATAAATAGCCCGCTGGATTTTTTGAACCCGGATGATGTCGCAAATATCACCGTACTGAAGGACGCAGCCTCATCCGCTATTTATGGTTCGCGGTCGTCAGCGGGTGTCGTTATGATCAACACTAAAAGAGGCGCAAGCGGAAATCCGGTCATGAACTTCAATACCTCCATCACGGCGGGCACGATCGCGAAATACCTGCCCGTTCTTAACGCAGGCCAGTTCCGGAGCTACGTGAACAGCCAGGTGGCTGCCAACCCGGCTGATTCGACATTTGCGGATATGATGGGCGGCGCTAATACGAACTGGCAAAAGCTGATCTATCAGACGGCCGTAACGGACAATGAAAATATCAGCGTTATGGGTACTACAGGCGATATGCCTTATAGGGTCTCATTCGGGCATCATGGGGAACAGGGGATTCTGAAAACGGATAACCTCCAACGGGAAACCGTCGGCATCCACCTCTTCCCGCGTTTCCTGGACGACAAGTTGAAGATTGACATTAATCTGAACGGCATCTATACCGGCTCACGTTTTGCCAATACCAGCGCAGTGGGCTCGGCAACTTCCTTCGATCCCACCCAGTCACCATACCAAAAAGGAAGCGCCTGGGGCGGCTTTTTCGAATGGACCAACCGCTCTACCGGGGCCTTGAACGCGCTGGCCGGCCGGAATCCGCTGGCGCTGCTCGAACAGGATAACAATGTCGGCAATGCGGGCGCCAGCGTAGGCAATGTCCATGCCGACTACCAAATCCCCGAGCTAAGCGGGCTGCATGCCATTGCCGACCTGGGTTATGAGGTTACCTCCGGCTACGGTCAGAACGCAGTGCCCGCGGATGCAGCACAGCAGTATGCCAACTCACCGGGACCCGGGCTCATCAGCAAATACAAGACTAACAATACTTATATCCGGGCTCTTTATCAGCTGAGTTATATAAAGGATATCCCGTCTATCAAGAGTAATTTAAACCTGACTGGAGCGTACACCTATGCAAATACGGCGACTACACAGTATAATTATCAATCTTATGATGCATCCAATGCTATCCTCAGCGGTTCGGTGCCTGTATATCCTACTACTCCTGCGGACAACACACTGATCTCTTATCTCGGCCGCCTGATCTATACCTTCGACCAGAAATATATCCTGACGGCCTCGATCCGGGACGACCGATCATCCAAGTTCAGCCCATCCAATCGCCTGGCAATCTTCCCGGCCGTATCCGCAGCCTGGCGGATCAAACAGGAAAAATTTCTTAGCGACGTCAGTTGGCTGACGGACCTCAAACTACGGGGCAGCTATGGCAAGACTGGAAATCTGGACAACGCCCCCGATTACGAATACATCCCAGTCTACTCACTAAGCGTAAATTCCTCACAATATAAATTCGGCAACACTTTTTACAATACCTATACCCCTGCTGCCTACAATGCCAACATCAAGTGGGAACAGACCACTTCCGCCAATGCAGGCCTGGATTTCAGCCTGTTCCAGGGCCGGATCATCGGCGCCATCGACTATTACAACAAGTCGATTTCCCAACTGTTCTTTCCCACTTCGGTTCCGGCAGGAACCAATTTTACCAATAACCTGACCGCGAATATCGGGACGATGACCGATCATGGGGTCGAGTTGGCCCTGAGTGTTAGTTTGGTACAGGCCCGGAAATTTAACTGGGAGGTGAATTACAACATCGCTTACAATAAGAATACGATCACCAAGCTGACGGTGGGGCAACCTGGCGCCAATTTCTATGGCATCCAGGCGGGCCCTATCTCCGGCGGGACGGGCAACATGATACAGATCCAAACGGTCGGTTATGATCCCTATTCCTTTTTTGTGCTTCAACAGGTCTACGGGAAAAACGGCCTGCCGCTGGAAGGCATCTTTGTCGACCGCAATCGGGATGGCGTGATCACTCCGCCACCCTCCGGAGATGCGTATCACGATCATTCCCCTTATGCGCCGGTGATCATGGGCATGACGAACACCTTCAGCTATGACAAATGGAGTCTTACGATCGTAGCCAGGGCCAACATCGGCAATTATATGTATAACAACGTCGCCGCCGACCTTGGGGTGACGGAGTATATGCTGAACCCGCTCAACTATCTGTCGAATGCGTCGACGGATATCTATAAGAGCCATTTTTACGCCCCGCAATACTACTCGGACTATTATGTCGAGAATGCCTCCTTTCTGCGGGTGGATAATATCGGGATCAACTATAAAGTTGGCCGGGTAGCTCGTACTTCCACCCTGAACTTGAACGCTAATTGCCAGAATGTGTTTGTGATCACCAAGTATTCCGGCCAGGATCCTGAGGTAAGCGGCGGTATCGACAACAATCTTTACCCCAGGCCGAGGAATTATACGATCGGAGCCAGCCTCAACTTCTAATTTATACGTATATACTAATATAAATGCTTGAATATATGAAACACAACATTTTCACAATAGCGATAGCGACAATGCTTGCTGCAGGAACACTGATTTCCTGCTCGAAGAAGCTGGATCGCGAGCCGCCCAATTCGATAACAGGGGCGCAGGTCTTCAGTAGCGATTCGGGTGCCAAGCAGGCTTTGGCGCAGGTATATGCTGCCTATGCGCTTACCGGCAGCAGCGGCTCGGGCAGCACCACCCTGATTGGTATCGACCCCGGGACTTCCGATTTTGTGCGGTTGCTATGGGACGCCTCGGAACTTAGTACGGACGAAGCCGTATGCGCCTGGAACGATCCGGGCGTTCCGGATTTCCACAACATGTCCTGGAACTCGAGTAATGCGATCCTCCTCGGGTTGTATTTCCGGATCATGTACCAGGTTACCGTGGCCAATGCCTTTATCCAGGAA
>DATMLR010000471.1:0-3197 GCA_035570015.1 Puia sp. | reverse complement strand
GGTCTTGCCCGCCAGGAAGTTGAAGCTGGGCAGCAACGCGGCGCAAACGCCGACCGACAGCACAAAGGCGATCAGACAAAGGATCACCGATTCGCCGAGGAACTGGCCCGTCAACTGACCTCGTTCGGCCCCGACGACTTTCCGGATACCCACCTCCCGCGCCCGTTCCGTCGACCGCGCCGTCGTGAGATTGACGAAATTGATCCCCGCGATCAGAAGAATAAAGACCCCGATGATGCTGAATACATATACATTGGTCATACTCCCGCTCGCCGTTCCGCCACGCGTCGATTTGAGATAGACATCCTTCAATGGTTCCAGGAGATACGTATAGGTCTGGTTGTCGTCTTTCATGAACTTTCCGATATGGTTCACGAGAAAAGCAGGGAATTTCTTTTCCAGCACCTTCGCGTTGGTGTTGGGCTTTAGGAGAAAGTAGGAAAAGTCACCGAACCCGCCCCAATTCTGATCCCGGTTGGAATCCGCCTCCTGGCCACGGTACATCGACACCAGCATATCTGCCTTCAGCTCCGTGTTCTCCGGCATATCCTTCATGATCCCGGTGACAGTACCCAATTTACTGTCTCCTGTCAGCGTAAGCTGCTTGCCCATCGGATCTTCGGTCCCAAAATATTTTTTTGCGGCGCTCTCCGACAAAACCACATTCCACGGCTCGCGCAACGCTCTCGCCGGATCGCCTTTCAGCAGCGGAAAATCGAAGACCCCGAAAAAGGTTGAATCCGTGAACGCCATACTGGTTTCCTGGATCTGTAGGTCACCCCGCCGCACCAGGATATTACCCGGATCGAACCGGACCTGTTTCTCGATCTCCGGGAAGTCCCGTTTTGCAGCGACCGGCATCGCCGGCGCGGCGACACTGAAATGCAGGACCTCCGAGGGATTGTTGATATCCGTTACGATCCGATAGATGCGGTCGCCCTTCGAATGGAAATTGTCATAGCTCAGCTCGAATTTCACATACAAAAAGACGAGGAAACAAGCCGACATCCCGATCGTGAGGCCCAGAATGTTCAAAAGGGAGAATCCCTTGTGCCGCCACAAGTTGCGGAATGCTACGCGGAGATAGTTCTTTATCATTTGGTATATTATTCGCTACGTAATGAATTCACCGGATTCGCGACCGCCGCCTTCACGGCCTGGAAGCTCACCGTCAAAATCGCGATCACCAGTGCCAGTGTCCCCGCAATTGCAAAGATCCACCAATAGACCGGGATGCGGTACGCGAACCCTTTCAGCCAGCCTTCGATCAGCCACCACGCGATCGGCGCCGATACCACAAAGGCCAGCAGCACCAGCCGCAGAAAATCCCGGGACAGCAGATAGACGATCTGACCCACGGAAGCGCCGACGACTTTTCGGATGCCGATCTCCTTTGTCCGTTGTACCGTAGAATAAGAGGCCAGCCCCATGAGCCCCAGACAGCTGATAAAGATCGCCAGCCCCGCAAAATACAGAAAAAGCGTCCCAAAACGATCCTCGCTCCGGTATTGCTTGTCAAAAAACTCATCGAGGAAAAAATAGTTGAAAGGTTTGTCCGGCAGCAATTCCTTCCACTTATGCTCGATCGCGGCGATCGTGGCGGGAATATGATGACCGTCGGCATTGACGGACAAAAGATCGCAGGCTCCGGGCTCGATACGGATAGAAAGCGGCTTGATCACCTCCTGCAGCGACCGGAAATGGAAATCCTTCACCACGCCAATGATCATCCCCTCACGCCCCCATTGCGAGAATTTTTTTCCGACTGCCTGCCCGGGCGACGTATAGCCGAACAGTTTGACCGCCGCCTCATTGAGGATCATCGCATGGGTCGTATCCGTCATGAACTGCCGCGAGAAGGGCCGGCCGGCCACCATTCTGATCTTGAATTGCTGGATATAGTCAAAATCCACGAAGTACAGGTCCAGATTGGCGATCTGCATGTCTCCCCTTGCGTTCTCGATCTGCGAATAGGCCCCATGATCCCCGCCTCCCGGTACGCTGGCCGACATCGATGTCGATATTACCCCCGGCAGGCGGCTAATCTCTTCCTTCAGCACCAGCTTCGCCGAATCTCCCTGGGTATCCATTACCAGCTTCTGGTCCTTGTCGAATCCAAGGTCCTGGCTGCGCATATAGCTGAGCTGGTTGTACACCACCAGCGTCCCGATGATCAGACCTGTCGCGATCGTGAACTGGACGACCACAAGCGCCTTGCGCAAAAAGCTACCGCTTCCTCCCGTCGCGAACCGGCCTTTTAGTACCGCCACCGGCTGGAACGAGCTCAGCACCAGCGCGGGGTAGATCCCCGCCGCAATTCCGATGAACACCGCCACACCCAACAGTATCCACAGATCAGCCGTTGGCGGAAAGACACCCGGATTGATGATCTTGCCTGCGAGATGGTTGAATGACGGCAACAATAACGCCGTACAGCCAATCGCCAGTAAATACGCGATCAGACAAAGGATCACACTTTCGCCGATGAACTGACGGGCCAGCTGCCCCCTCCCGGCGCCGGCCACTTTTCGGATCCCGACCTCCCGGGCCCGCTCCGTGGACCGGGCTGTTGTCAGGTTGATGAAATTGATGCCCGCAATCAGCAGGATAAAAGCGCCCACGATCGAAAAGATATAGACGTCGGCGATATTGCCTGTTTTACTGCTATCCCGCGTCGACCTCAGATAGACGTCCCGAAGACGTTCCAGATGGAGGGTCGGGACCATCTTATCCCGGTGCATCTCCGTGCCGTTCATTTTTTCAAGGAAGGCGGGCAGCTTTGCTTCGAGCGCCTGTGCATTTACGCCGGGCCGGAGCAGCACAAAGTCGTACGGCCCATAGTTTCCCCACTGATGGTCCAGGCTGTTTGAATCCGTCTTGACGAATGTCGTCATCGAAACGAGCATACTGGGGCGGATCATCGTATTGTCAGGGAAATCCTTTATTACCCCGGTTACCGTCGCATGGAGCTTGTCCCGGCCCAGGCTAAGCGACTGACCCATCGGATCGGCATCACCGAAATATTTTTTTGCCGTCTTCTCGGTGAGTACGATGCTGTTTGGGTCCCGCAACGCCTTTTGGGGGTTGCCTTTCAGCATCGGGAAATCGAAAATCGCAAAGAAGGTGCTATCGGCATCAATAGCTTCTTTTTCATCAAAATGCTGATCCCCCTTTGTCACCAGCCAATCGTCAGGACC
>DATMLR010000470.1:0-6148 GCA_035570015.1 Puia sp. | reverse complement strand
TGCCTTTATCTATACGCCGTTGAAAAAGGTCAGTTCGATATCCGTGCTGGTGGGGGCGGTCCCGGGAGCCTTGCCCTGTCTGATCGGCTGGGCCGCAGGAAATGACCGGCTGAGCGCCGGCGGCTGGATCCTGTTCGCGCTGCAATTCTTCTGGCAGTTCCCGCACTTCTGGGCGATCGCGTGGATTGCGCACAAGGACTATGCGGCGGCAGGCTTCAAGCTGCTGCCCTCTACAGAGGGACCGACGAAATATTCCGCGATACAGGCGATCATCTATTCGCTGTTGTTGGTGCCGGTGGGAGTGTTGCCCTGGCTGACGGGGATGTGCGGGCCGATCGGGGCAATTATCGTATTCGTGGCGAACCTTTTCATGGTTGGTCAGTGTGTGCGACTGTACCGGGAAATGACCGTGAAGGCAGCAAGGCGGGTGATGTTCGGCAGTTATATCTATTTGCCGGTCGTTTTGCTGAGTCTGCTGGCGACCAAAATCTCATGATCACCCTTCGGGGAAAACTATGGAAGTAGTGAACGAACAACGAAAGAAAATACATCCCCATAAATTTACGTTATGGGTGGCGTTGGCAAGCATTGTGATGATGTTTGCCGGGTTGACGAGTGCATATGTAGTGAAGCGGGAGGCGGCGGGCTGGACGACGTTTGAGGTGCCGAAAGCATTTTGGTATTCGACGGCGACGATCCTGCTGGGCAGCCTGACGATACAGTTGGCATTGAGATCTTTCAAGGAGCGGGAGATGCTCCGGTACCGGAATCTGCTGACGATAACAACGATACTGGGTATCCTGTTCATGTTACTGCAGTGGGCCGGCTTCCGGGAGATCTGGCGCACAGGGATCACATTCCACGGCTCGGGCGGCGGGCAATTCCTGTATGTCATAGCAGGCTTGCATCTGGCGCACGTGCTTGGCGGGGTTGTCGCGCTCGTGGCGATGCTGGCGCGGTCATACGTATCAAAGATCCGGAGCTATAACCCCGTTCCGGTGGAGCTGATGGCGACCTATTGGCACTTTGTCGATCTTTTATGGCTCTACCTGTTGATTTTCTTTATATTAGTAAAATAATAAAATACGAATATGGCACAAGCGGTACCAGCAGGACAGAAATGGTGGGGTGGCGGAAAAAGCCCCTTCAATGTGGAGTACGGGAAGTTGATGATGTGGTATTTCCTGATGAGCGATAGCTTTACCTTTGGCGCTTTTCTGATCTCTTATGGATCTATCCGTTTTGCAAGCAATGGCTGGCCCAACCCCAACGAAGCGTTCAGGGCTTTCCCGGGATTGGCAGGCGTCAATCTACCGCTGGTATTCGTGAGCCTGATGACCTTCATTCTCATTATGAGCTCGGTGACAATGGTCCTGGCCGTAGCCGCGGGGCATAGCGGCGATCGGAAGAAAGTAACCTTCTATATGATCCTGACGATCCTCGGCGGTCTGGCCTTTCTTGGCTGTCAGGCCTGGGAATGGACACACCTGCATAGCGAAGGCGCCTGGTGGGGTAGGAATCCCTTCGCCAATGCCGATGGAACCGTGGCGACGACCAACTTTACCAATTACTTTTTTACGATAACCGGTTTCCATGGCTTTCACGTCTTCTCGGGTGTTGTCATTAATGTGATCATGCTGATCAAGAACCTCCGGGGCGACTTCGCCAGGAAGGGACATTACCTGATGATCGAAAAAGCCGGCCTGTACTGGCACTTTGTAGATCTGGTATGGGTATTCGTATTTACCTGTTTCTATTTACTTTAAACATTTTTGCCGGCCGGGGGCCGGCCGACCAAAATAAAATATGTATGTCCGAGCAAGCAACGACACAAGACAACGCACACGGTTCCTTCGACACCAAGCCGATCTGGCGGACCTTCTGGATCCTTCTGGGGATCACCCTGGTAGAAATCACCCTGGCGACCATTCACATGAAGACGGAATTTCCGCCGAAGTATGTGCTCAATGGCATCTACCTGATCCTGACCTGCGCCAAAGCTTTTTATATTATCGCCGAATTCATGCACCTGAGGCATGAGATCAAAAATATGATCATGACGATTGCGGTGCCGGCCTGTCTTTTTATCTGGTTCATTGTGGCCTTCCTTTGGGATGGCGCTTCATATAATAACCTTCGCAACCGGTACGACCGGCATTACGCAGAGAAGATTATGGCGCCCAAAGAGGTACCTGCCGAACAACCGGGTAAACCGCAGTAGCCGCGACCCGCACGGACCTCTTAAAAGAATTATGTCGTGAGTAAGAAAGCGTGGTTAGCTATATGTATTGCGGTGGTGGTGCCGCTGGTATTCTATGGGATCGCAAAGACCTATGGAGTGGCGATGCCGCCCCGGTATTTCGCCGATTCGGTGGTCACCCGGATCGAAGATGGCAAGCAGATTTCCGATACGATCTGGCATAAGGTGGCTAATATCCGGCTTGTCAATCAGCTCGGCGATACCGTCACCCTGGATTCGCTTCGCGGCAAGGTGATCCTGATCGATTTCTTTTTTACGCACTGCGCGAGCATCTGCCCGATACTCACACACAATATGCGTCACTTGCAGGACGCACTAAAGTCCTCCGATAAGGCTAGGCTGGCTAGTGGCACCGATACAAATTTTGTGCAACTCCTGTCCCTGACGGTTGACCCGGTTCATGATTCGGCGCCGGTCCTGAAACGATACGCGGACAGATATGGAGTGAATTCGGATCTGTGGTGGATGCTCACCGGGCCCAAAAAGACGATTTACGACTTCGCCCTCCAGGAGCTAAAACTGGGTTTGCAGGACAGCGTCAGCGTCGACTCCAATTTCGTGCACACCGACTATGTTGCGCTACTCGACAAGGACCGGGTGATCCGCGGCTATTATCACGGTACGGATACCAACGCACTGAAGCGGCTGAGCGATGATATGGTCTTCATTATGCTGGAGAAGGATAAGAACCGCAGATCGACTGTTTTTGATGAGCTCCGGCCCCTGCGCATCCCGATTGTCCTGATCCTGCTGGGCACGGCGGCGGCCGTTGTATTTTTTAGTCGCCGGTCGTCCCGGTCCCCCCACCCCCCACAACAGACCTAACAAATTTACCGACATGAGCGCGCCACTGGTACAGCGGAGTTATAACAAAGTAATTATAATCGTCTCGATCGCCATCCCCGCGGCGGTAGCTTTTCTGATCCTGGTGCCACAGGCGAAGATCGATGTCGGGTTCAATACCCGGTCGCTGCCGTTGTTTCATGCGATCCTGAACTCCAGCACCGCGATCCTGTTGATCGCGAGCCTCTATTTCATCCGGCATGGTCAGGTGAAGGCGCATCGCCGGGCGAACTGGACTGCGGTTGTCCTGAGTTCGATCTTTCTGGTGTCATATGTGATCTACCATGCGACGAACCCGTCGACACGCTTTGGAGATCTGAATCATGATGGGGTACTAAGCGATGCGGAGATACAGCAGGCAGGGTCATTAAGGTATGTCTATTATTTCATTCTTTCTTCCCATATTCTTCTCTCGGGGATCATCATTCCGTTTGTGCTGTTCACGCTGCAGCGGGCGTACCAACAGCGGTTTCCGGCACATCGCCGGCTGGCGAGGATCACGTGGCCGCTCTGGTTGTATGTGGCGGTGAGCGGGGTGGTGGTGTATATTATGATCTCTCCGTATTATTAAAGCTCCCGCACGCCGGATCTAATCCTCGATCCCACTCGCCCGCCGAGTCGCCCTCTCATGCTGGATCACCTCGGCCCCCGGGTCCCAAAATTTTATCGCGAAATCGACCACTTGGTTGTCGCGGACCTTCAACCCCTCCTTCTCCAGCAAATGCTGCATTTTCTCCGGCGGGTTATAATGGTGCCTCCCTGTAAGCAGGCCATTGCGATTGACGACCCGGTGCGCGGGGACGGAAGGATTGGCATGATGAGCGCTGATCATGGCCCAGCCCACCATTCGCGCGGAAAGGCGGGTGCCCAGACAGGCGGCGATAGCGCCATAGGTGGTGACACGGCCTTTGGGGATTTGGCGGGTGATGCTGTGGACGAGGTCAAAGAAAGAGTCCTCCGGTTTGCCGGAGGGTTTGACGATTGGGAGGCGCGCATTCATGCGGGTTTGCGCCTTCTCGTGGGTAGAACCGGGATTAATTCTTTTGCGGATTGCCATGATCTTCTCGTTCTCTTAATAATTGAGACCGCCGTGGTTCCGGGACCCGATCGTAATTGAACGGGCAGTGACGGCAGCCGCTACCGCAGCAATAACCGCGGTCCTGGTGGTATTTTTCGGTCAGGACCATCAGACCGTCTTCACCGTAGTAGAAATCGACGCCTTCGATCAGCCGTGTCATGGGGTGGGAGTGGTTTTGCCTTTTATCCGCGGAGGCCTGAGAGGTCTGGCCGGCGGAATTGGTTCTTCATTCTTTATTCTCTCCATTAACTGATTGTCCTTATCCGGCACCGGTTTTTCGGTCAATGTGAAGCAAATGTAGTGAATGCGGTTGCTTTGCGCGATATCGAGACTTTCGTAGTGGGTGCGGATCTTCAGCTCTTCTTTTATAGGTCCGGCGTGGATATCCGCTACGTCTTCGATGATGATCAGCCCATACAGTTCGATCACCCATTTGGTGAATTGATATAGTACCGGGGAGTCCGTCTTCAGGTGGATGCGCCCGCCGGGGCGAAGGATCTGTTGATAGAGGCGAATGAATTTGGGGTGGGTGAGACGCCGGGTAGCGCGCGATTTTCTGAGCTGGGGGTCGGGGAAGGTCAACCAGATCTCCGCGACTTCGTTGGGTGCAAAATATTCGGGAAGTTTATCGATGTGGGTGCGGAGAAAAGCGGCATTAGCGATGTTGGATTCCAGACAGGTCTTTGCGCCGATGTAGAGGCGATTGCCTTTCAGGTCGACGCCAAGGAAATTGCGGCCGGGGTACATTTTGGCGAGACCGACCGTATATTCCCCCTTTCCGCAGGCCAGCTCGAGGGTGAGGGGATGCGTATTTTTGAAAAAGGCGGACCATTGGCCGGGCATTCCTTCAGGATACTGCAGGACGTTGGGAAAGGATTTGATAGCTTCGAATCGAATGAGTTTCTTTTGGCCCATAAAGGGTCAAAGGTAAGAGCAAAAATTTTCTTATATCATCACCGCTTTTTTGGGTAATTTAGGGGATAATGTGATTGTATTCTAATATCGTGCGGCTATGCTTACAAAAAAACAAGTGATTTCTGCGATCAGGAATATGCCTGATACATTCGACACGGTTCAGTTATTCGATCGGATACTCCTGATCAACAAGGTAGAGCAGGGCAGACAACAGTTGAAGGAAGGAAAGGGATTATCCACCGGTGAGGCGAGGAAAAAGCTGAAAAAATGGCTGCAGTAATTTGGTCTCCACGTGCGATCAAGGATATTAATGAAATCGCGGAATTCATCGCAAAGGATTCTATACAATATGCCCGGGCACAGGTCCGGCTTTTTGTTGAAATGGCGGAAGAGCTTGAACGCCATCCTTTCCGCGGAAGAGTTGTCCCGGAATTAGGCATAAACAGCATCCGGCAAATACTTTGTGGGCATTATAGGATCATTTACGAAGTATTAGAAGCTAAGGTTGGTATCTTAACGGTACATCACCAGGCGAGACTTCTCAAAAACACCACATCCGTCGCTATCAAGCAATATCTTAGGAAGAAGAAATAAAGGGCCAATTAGTAAATCTTCAAGACGGTACCGTGGAAGTCCTGTTGGTCGATAAACCCCGTGAATCGGGAATCCGCTGAAAGTTATCCAAGGTATAGGGGTAAGGAAATACTACCGCATCTTGCGCTCACATCAACTGAGCGATTTTATCCCTATCCAGGGGTTTGTTCAAAAACCGTTTGACAAATTGATTTTCTTCGGCCTGTTTCCGGTCATTCTGATCCAGGGAGGTGGTCAGCATCATGATGATGCATTTTTTCCGGATGCTTTCCGGCAGGAGCTGGTATTCATTAAGAAAATCGAATCCGGTCATTTCCGGCATGTTAATGTCAAGAAAGATCAGGCCGGGAAGTTCGTCGGGCTTATCATGCAAAGGTTTAAGATAGGCGAGGGCTTCCCTGGCAGAACTCACACAGATCACCTTTTCGGCAAATCGCGTGTTTTCCATCACCTTTTCC
>DATMLR010000469.1:0-2279 GCA_035570015.1 Puia sp. | reverse complement strand
CAACCGGATGACGGGAAAGCGGTGAATACGAATTCGTATTTGGCGGAATGGACAGGATTGCCGTTGAACGGCGCCGGTACGGAGCTGCAGCAATTCGAGAATAAACTCCCGCAATGGATCCTGCAACGCCGGGCAAGCGCGGCCCGCTTTTACCGCTCGGGCTACTCGCCTTTCCTATCTTCGCGCTATGAATGAGCGTGCATATTCACCCCACTTTATCCGGGCGATGATCCTTGCGGCGGGATTGGGTACCCGGTTCAAGCCATGGACGGACCGGCATCCCAAAGCTCTGGCACCCGTAAACGGGAAAAGCCTGCTCCAGCGAAACATCGAATATCTGCGGCAATACGGGATTGAAGAAGTGGTGGTCAACGTCCATCATTTTGCCAGCCAGATCATCGAAGCATTGAGGGAAAATAATGGCTGGGGGTGTCGGTATTGGATCAGCGATGAGACGGCGGAGGTGCTGGAGACAGGGGGAGGGCTGAAGAAGGCCCGACCCTTCCTGGAGAGGTCGCCGTTTGTGCTGATGAATGTGGATATCCTAACCGATTTGGACTTGTCAGCAATGATCGCCGATCATTTCCGGAACCGGCCGCTGGCCACGCTCGCCGTAACGGACAGGGTCACGTCGCGATATTTCCTTTTCGATGACCGGAACGAACTGTGCGGCTGGCGGAATACGTCGACCGGGCAGGAACGGATGGTGCGCCCCGCGGGGGGTAGCCTGGTGGGGAGTGGCCAGGCGGGGAGTACCGCCGCGGGGGGTGGCTCGGCCGGGGCCGGCCCTGCCCAAAAAGCCTTCAGCGGCATCCATGTCATCGATCCGGCAATCTTTTCCCTGATGACACAAGATGGGAAATTTTCGATGGTGGATCTTTACCTGGACCTGGCGGCCGATCATCCCATCCGGGCGCATGACCACAGCCACTCCCGGTTGATCGACGTCGGCAAACCTGAATCGGTTCAGCAGGCAGAAGCATTATTTCCCTGAGCCCGCCGCAGGCAATCGCCTAATTCTTCTCCCTGGACAATTGGGCAATGGCTCCCGGACAAAGTGCCTGATTATAGATCCTTATTTCATCGATCACCCCATTTAACCAGTACTCACCACCCGCATCGGCATCATATCCGATAAAAAGGTCATCAGTATTAGGAGTGAACGTATCAGATTTGACTTTCGATTGGACTTGTACCCCATTGACATAGAATCTGGAAGTAGTTCCGTCAAAGGTATAGGCCACCACATACCAGATGCCTGTATGGATGGGAGTTGGATTAAATGCACCGGCTAACGCGCCAAAATCAGCATTGTCGCCGTAACCGCCGCCGAGAAATTCCTGGTTGGTATCTACAGGGCTGACACAGTTATTCAACGTATCATTGAAGCGTAACCAATACAATCCGTCCTCGTTGTCGACGGATGCTTTTTGCAGGATATTGTTACCATGGCATTGTATACTATAAAAGCCATTCGCTTTGAAAATGGCGAACAGGGTAATGCTGTTCGGGTTCAGACTGGGGCTGTTGGGTACAGTCATATAATTACTGGTCCCGTTAAATAAGTAGGCATTGTTGGGATTCCCGTTACGATCGACGGTAGGGGTTGCATTATTGAAAGTGATGTTATTGCCATAGCCGCTGCTGTCGTTCAGGCTGCCGTTATTGAAATTATAATAGGCCACCAGACCGCATTTTAAACAGTATACCGTATCCTGCTGCACGAGCGTATCGGTCTTGATCAAGGTATCGACTTTGATCAGGGTATCGGCTTTGGCAGTCTTATTACAGGAGGTGAAGCCGACGCCGGAAATGGAGGCGGCGATACAAAGAATGAACGATAAAGGTAATAATAGTTTGAGAAGTTTCATGACTGGCTGGATTGTTGGTTAACATTTGCTGCCGCCAAATTATATCTTAAAATTTAGAAAATCAAGAGCTCAGACATATTATTTTTCGACTAATTCGGGGAGTATTTACGCGGTATTGAAGGTTAGAAAATATCTTTGCGTGGTCTATATATAAGCGATAATTACTATGCAACGAATTTTGGGATTATTATTTATGGGAGCCTTGTCACTGAGCGTGGCCGCTCAGTCGCCTGGACCGGTTGTTAGCGATGTGCAGCCACCGAAAGTGCTTCTCCCCAATGGCTGGTCACTGACCCCGGCCGGTCACAGCCTTCCCCTCGGCGACCTTCCCCTCAATATTGCCGTTAGTTCATCCCGCCGGTATCTGGCGGTCACCAACAATGGCCAGAGCACGCAGACCATCCAGCT
>DATMLR010000468.1:0-2382 GCA_035570015.1 Puia sp. | reverse complement strand
GCAAGTTCCAGAGCGTACCCCTGCTCCATATTCGAATTGATAAAGAAAATCGCCTCCGCATGTTTCGACCCATAGCGAACCTGGTTGACAAATGGATTTGGCCGGTCGATTTTTACATAAGGCTTGAGCGAATAGTCCTGCTGGATCTGCCGATACCAGCCGATAAAGTCCTTAGCCGGTTTTTTCAGCAGAATAAATCGATCCGCAAAAGTTTGCATTTTACGCACCCATTCCCGGACTTGTGCATCCGGTTTCATCAGGCTTTCTGCTTTAGATGGGATGGTCTCGATACAAAAGATCCGGCCTCCACCCGCCACAAAATGAAACAACACCTCTGCCGTTTCCGGACTCAGGCTCTCCACTTCGATCAGGAACAGCGTGTGATATTTTCTTAAAAGCCCCGCCTGGATCGTCTTTTCGGAGACATAGTCGCAGCCATCCCCATTCTTGTGGATCGCTTCCCAGACGAGCGGTTGATAGGTCGGATGGATCAGCGTGGGGAATGGGGTGTTCTGTGCGCCGTATTTGTTCCAGGTGTCCGCGATGGGGGGCAAGAGCGCAATACCGGCATACATGGTCATTTCCGAAAAGATGGACGCCAGCCTTGCCCGGTAGGTGGTGAAATGCGACAGCCAGGGCCACCAGGGGTTTCGCTCGTTAAAGAAAGTGCCGTATCTGACCCAGCCGGGAAATGCAGCTTCCCGCGGCGAGTAATTGAATCCGTGAAAGACGGCGTGCGTGACGCCCGATATGACGCTCTGATCGGATGCCACTTTTAGCAGTTCCAACGTCTCATTGAAAACCCGGTCGGTATTGGTCAATTCTTCACACGACACGACCTTGTTTCCTTCCAAATGAGCCGCCGACGAAACGTATTTGTTGATCATAGTATAGGCCCTGCCCAACCGGTAGTCGTCTTCGCTCATGTCTGTTCCAAGCCCGTTCTTGATCCAGGTCTCACATTCAGGGATATCGACGCCGAAGCTGCCGTCAAGCGGGTCATAGCCGCGGCCATAGGCCTGCATGCGGGAAAGGACTTTGTTTTCCTTGCTCCAGGCCAGGAAGGGCTCGACAAAACGCTCCCGCAGCAGCTCCGTTTTCGTCAGGTCGAAATCAAACCGCACTCTGCCGGTCAATTGCCGGAAGACCTCCCCGTGTTGTGCGCCATACTCCGGGTCGATGTTATTCCCCATACCGCCTGTTTTATAAAGGATAAACGGCAAATACGGTTTCAATTCATATCCCCTTCGATTAAGGAACTCGGTTTCCATGTCGGCGCACCAGTTGGCCCCTTCCAGTTCAAGGCTGTCGGTGAAGAAGCAACGGATGTGCCTCGTCAGGGGGCCGATAGCGTCCGACATGCGGTGAAGGTATTTTTCGACGGCGGCCTTATGATAATGGTTCAACACCGGCCCGTTAGCCCCCGGCGCTCCGTTGATGACCTCGCTAAAGCCGTCGAATTCTACCAACCCGTACAATAGATGACTGCCGGAAGGCACGGATATCCGGTACGATTTTTTTTCCGCCTCGACCGGAATGTCTTTTACATCATCCAGGCTGTTCAACGGCGTAGGGACAAGCGACAGGGAAATTAGTTTGGATACACGTCCCGCAAACGGCGCCGAGATGGAGGGATACGCATCTTTGATCAGATCTTCCACCACCGCTGAATACTCAACCGGACCTTCGAGCTTGATCGCTGAAATGACCCTTACGCGACTTCGCTCATCCGCTTCCAGCCAGGGCGCGCCGAATGGCCAACCCGAGCCGACGATCAGATCGCAGGCCATCCCCAGAGAACCGGCTGCCCCAAGCGTAAATCGCAGCAGGTCCAGCCACGCCGGGCTCAACCAATCGACGGAAGCAATACCCATGTCGGCCGTTCTATCGGGAAAAGCGATCGGGTTGATCTCTACGCCGCCAAAACCGGCGTCCTTAAGCAGACGAAGCTCACGCGCCAGTTCCGGCTTCTCTATCTTGTCGCCGTTCCACCACCAGCGGGCGAAAGGTTGGTTGGCCATCACCGGATCTTTGAATGACGAATACAGCCTCTCTTCGGAAAACGGCCATCCCCCGGCATTATCCAGGGGCATCCCGCCCTTAAGCGTATAACCCGACACCAACAGTGAACCGCTTCTAATAAAAGATCGTCTCCTCATTTAGCAACAATGGTATATTGAAAAACCGCAGCCCGTACAGGGGCCCTTAAGTCTAAAAGAATTCTGGTA
Organism: Puia sp.; assembly: GCA_035570015.1. Lineage (GTDB taxonomy): Bacteria > Bacteroidota > Bacteroidia > Chitinophagales > Chitinophagaceae > Puia. Next base: position 154 of record DATMLR010000468.1, on the reverse strand, counting down.
ATGGTCCGGTGACGCCAGGTCTCCTTCAGCCCCTCCTCTTCCGGCGTGGTCAGGGGAATGTCCTCCTTCTCGGCCCTCCAGACCCGCTCATTATAGCGCAGTTCAACCTTTCGCCCGTGTTCTGTCGTAAAAAGGATTGTCCCGGGCACGGTAA
>DATMLR010000467.1:0-9562 GCA_035570015.1 Puia sp. | reverse complement strand
TCCATGAACGTCTCCAGATGCGCCAGCTCATGGATCAGCGTGATCAGGAAGGAATAGGGATTTAGATTCCCATTTACACTGATCCGGTGATTGGAGGAGGTCGTCGCATGCCGGTAATCCCCCAGCACACTCTTCCGCTCTCGCGTGACGGTAAGATGAACGTGATAATGATTGAGATAGCGCAAAATCAAAGCGGCCGCCTGACCCGGGATCCAGCGGCGCAAATAATCCAGCGGCGCTTCTTTCTTAGGCATTATTCGGCGACTTCTTGATGAATTTCATTAAAACTCTGACTTCCAAGAAGGTATAGACGACATATAAAATAAAACATCCAAGAATCGCATTCCTATTCACCGTCTTGGTCAGCCAGCCGTATAGCAAGGCGGCCACCATACAGACCATCATTTTGATGATCAGGCTGCTATAGATCATCCGCACGAAGAGATGGGGATTTTGACTCCTTAACGACTTGATATGCAGCAGATAAGAGATCAATGTTAACCCGAAGAACAGCCCATTGCCTGCCTGTAGCACCCCGCTGTCCGTCTTCCATTCCCCAAGCACCGAAGCCCCGAGCTGGATCAGACCCGAAGAGACCAAAAAAACAGCCAGGATCGGTAAAAACGGCCTGCCGTATACTTTATTTTTCATCTTTTTTCCCTGAATTGGCTTTGATGATCTGGACGAGGAAGAACACAATTACCACCAAAGGTACGACCAATGAAAAAATGGGGAAAGAAAGTTTCAGCCACTTATCAGCCTTAATCCCCAGCCACACAGCGACGCCTACAGAGGCAGCTAACTGACCGGACAGCCCCGCATAGCGCATCAACTGACGGCGCCCTTCAGCGCCGCCACCATCAAATCGTTTATGATTGTTCTGATCAGCCGGCTGCGACTTCGGCATGCTTGATCTCCCGCTTTATTTCCGCGGTTGCCTTTCCATTGGAAGAGTGCTCGACAGCCGATACCATCATATGGCACTCTCCATTGAAGTTGGCCGTCGGCTCGATCTGCAGTTTGGCAGCCTGGATATTCCCGTTTAAATGACTGCCGCCTTTCAGCTGCAACAGGTCCTTTACATTGATCGTGCCGGTCACTTTTCCCATGATATCCGCCTGCTGGCCATTGATATCCCCCTGCACCACGCCTCCAGCGCCGATCACGACCTTGGCCGAACAATGGATATTACCGACAAGCGTCCCGTCGATCCGCAGATCGCCATTGCTCGTCATATCACCTTTCATTGTGGTGCCCGCGCCGATCAGGCTGGCACTCGTGCCGACAGAGTCTTCTCCGGGCATGTCCGATTTGGTTTTTCCGTTGAACATAATAAGTATCAGATTTTAGGTTTTCAATCACTTATCTTTTCGGGTTTAGGTATCTTCAGAGTCGTTGTATCCAGCTTTACGGTCGTATTCCCCTGCAGGACATTCCGGACACTCTCCAAATATTGGTCCTTGAACCTCACTTCCTGCTCTAACGAATCCGTCCGTATTTTTAGTTCACGCAAATCCCGGGTATTGTTCACATCCCCATAACCCGGAATATAGAGCTTCAATGGCGTAAAGACAATCAACGCCACGGTCAGTCCGGTCAATAACACAAAAATCGTGCAGAGAAGCGTATAAACGCTGAGGCGGGACAATTTGAAGGTTACCACTTCCTCATAGGTGTCATCATTCATAACCACCAGCCGGTAACGGTTCTGAAGGCGTTTCAAGGTCGAATTGGCATCGAATTTGGCCATATTGGATTTATTAGGAATCTCCTCATAAAGATAAGAAAATAAATTAATCCCCGCCCCCAATAATAATCCCCGCCCCCCATACACTAATTGTTAACCTTCAGCCGTTCAACCTTCGATTCATTGGTTGTAAGTTTGCCGCTTTCAAAAGGACAATGTGACGATTAGTAAGATCCTGCTATCGGTGGTATTTTTGCTGCTGATCCGGAAAGTCTCCGGGCAGGAGGGTGTTGACTATGACCTCACCAAACCCGCCAAATGGGAAAACCGCGTGCTTGCCTCTGAGACCTCCAATAACGGCAAGAAATTCAGGAAGTTCCGCCATTTTGTCCAGAACAATATCACCCATTACAACTACTATTACAACGCCAACGAAAAGATAAAGCTCGTCGTCGCCAGAGCAAAAGCACAGTTCAGAGAAGACTATTCCAAGCTTCTACCCTTCTACAATTTTACCCCGGAAGCCACGGCCGCACAGAAGAAAGAGCTCGATTCCGTCGTCTATAAATGCACGATGGGGATCCTCATCCATGACACCCGCAACGACTGGATCGACAACCTCTACCTTCTAATGGGCGAATCCTATTTTTATAAAAAATTCTACGACTCCGCCAATATCACTTTCCAGTTCATTAACTGGGCCTTCGCCCCGAAGGAAGAGGACGGCTATTTCATCCCCATCGGCAGCAATTACAACAAAGACCAGGGTGGCAACGCCGATAAAGTTTCCACCCCCGAAAAGCAAAAGCCGCTCGAGAAAGCATTCGATCTCCCCGCACCCAGCCGCAACGATGCCCTGGTGTGGAAAGTCCGTACCTACCTCGCGAAGGATCAATATACCGAGGCCGCCGCCCTGATGGAAGTCCTGGACCACGATCCGCAATTCCCGGCCCGCCTTCGGCCTTCGCTGGCGGAAGTACGAGCGCTCTACTTCTACCAGCAGGGCGTCTACGACAGCACCGCCTATTTCCTTACCCGGGCCCTTCCAGCCGCCGGAACCAGCGAAGAACAGGCGCGCTGGGAATACCTCATCGCCCAGTGCTATGAGCGCACCGGCAATTCGTATGAAGCAAAGACCTTTTATGAACGGGTTATCAAACACACCTACGATCCGGTCCTGGATATCTACGCCCGGCTGAATGCCATCCGCCAGAACAAGGAAGGCGGCATCGACTATATCGAAAAGAACATCGAGGTGCTGGCCAAAATGGCCCGCAAGGACCGTTTTGAAGCCTATCGCGATATTATCTATTACACGGCCGCACAGATGGAATTGGAGCGGCACAACAGACCCGGCGCCATTTCCTTCCTCCAGCTTTGCGTCAGGAATTCAATGCCCACCGGTACACAGCATAACAAAGCCTTTCTTCAGCTGGCCAACCTCACGTTTGAAGACAAGAACTACCGTCCCGCCAAGAGCCTATACGACAGCGTACACACGATGGAGCTTGCTAAAGACGGGGATATCACTTGGCTCAGCGACCGCAAAGCCGCCCTCGCCATCGTCGTCGCCCAATTCCAGGTCATGGACCGCCAGGACAGCCTCCAGCGCATCGCCGCCATGCCTCCGGCCCAACGCGATGCCTACCTGAAAAAATTGGTTCGCACCCTCCGCCGCCTGGAAGGGCTGCGTGATGAGGGAGAAGACGAAAGCGGCGTCGCTACCAATGCCCAGAACAAGGCGATCACCGACATGTTCGGCTCGCAATCCGGCACAAGCGCCACGGATTGGTATTTCAATAACCCGAACCTGCTGGCAAAAGGTTTCACCGACTTTAGGACCCGCTGGGGCACCCGCCCAAATGTCGACAACTGGGCAATTTCTTCCGTGATGAAAACCAACATGCCTACCGGCAGGAATAACGCGGGCTTTGGCTCAGACAGCGCCGCGAGGAAGACAGGGAAAACTACTATTGACTTCAAATCCCTGTTGGCCGGTCTTCCCCTGACGCCCGAGAAAATGAAGAAATCCAACGACTCCATCGAAAACGCCCTTTTCGTCCTTGGCAGGGCCTATCAGGAAGGCATCCAGGATTATCATTACGCCATCAATACCTACGATACCCTGCTGACGAAATTCCCGGCGACCCCCCACGAGGAAGAAACCCTTCTGAATCTTTTCTACTGCTACACCAAGCTCGGTGATCAGACCGACGCCGACCAGATGCTGGAAAGGCTAAAACAACGGTTTCCGAAAGGTGCGTTCACCGCCAAAGCGCTCAACCCCGATTCCGTCGCCCAAGCGGAGAACAGCCTGAAGGTAAATGCGACACATCAATACGAGAAGATCTATGACGCCTTTATCGAGGGTCGCTTCGACGAAGCCATTGCACAGAAGAAGGTCGCGGATAGCGCTTATGGCGATAAATGCTGGACCCCGCAACTGTTATATATCGAATCCGTCTATTTCATCCGCAGCAACCAGGACCCGCAGGCAAAGGCAGTGCTTCAGAGCATCATCAACAAGTTCCCTCATACCCCCATGTCCGACAAAGCAGCCACCATGCTCGACGTCCTTGGCCGCCGCCGCCAGATCGAAGACTACCTGACCAGACTTCAAATCAAAAAGGCAGAAGATACCATCACCGTCAGCAGTTTCCCCGCCGCCGTCACGCCGCAGGGCAACCGCCCCCACGGTCTCGTGCGCAACGATTCCAATATGCTGAAAGTGGATACCACCTCGGATTGGGCAAAGGCACGAGCCCGCGAAGCGGCGCTGGCCCGGGATACCGCGAAAGGCAAACCCATCGCCGACCCCGGAAAGGCCCGGATGACCGACAGCGCCCAGGTCGCCTCCAAACTGAAAATGATCAACTCCGCTTTCTCCATGAACCCCGGCGCCGCCCATTCCGTAGTTATCGTGATGACCAAAGTGGACCCGGTTTATGTCTCGGAGGCACGTAACGCCTTCAACGGCTATAATCAGGAAAACTTCTATAGCCAGCAGCTGACCGCGGAAAATGCCTCACTGAATGACTCGGTGAAGATGCTCGTGATCGGCGGCTTCCCGACCGATAAGGAAGCAATGACCTACATGAATAACATGAAAGCCCTCGCACCCCGCCAGATCGTACCCTGGCTCCCAGCCGATAAGTACGTTTTCCTGATCATCTCCGGCGCCAACCTGCAGCTCCTGCTAAACAACAAAGATTTGAACGCCTACCGTAAATTCCTGTCCACCGCTTACCCCGGAAAATTCTAACCAGGACTCCGCTTGAACTTTTTCCCCTCGGTTCCCCCTCCTAAAACCCAGCACGATCTTTGAATTAACACCGTTTTTAGGAACCTTAACCCTACTTTTACGTTTACCAGATAAATTCCTCCGTACGACATAAAACCGATTTCCCGGTCTGAACCAATAATATATAAGATTAACCTATATGTCAGCTAAGCTGGTCCCCATCTTTTGGAAAGTCTTTTTCTACAGCCTGGGAGCCTTTCTCCTTTTTCTGGTCCTCATCAACCTGGGCGTATTCGGCTCCCTCCCCTCTCTGAAGGATCTGGAGAACCCTTCCATCACCCAAGCATCCGAAGTTTTCGCCGAAGATGGTACCCCAATGGGCAAATATTATAAGGATAAGGGCAACCGCAGCAGCGTCGAATTCAAGGATATCTCCCCCAATGTCGTCAACGCCCTCGTCGCAACGGAAGACGCCCGGTTTTATGAGCATTCCGGGATCGACGGGTTCTCCGTCATGCGCGCTGTCCTCAAGCTCGGCAGGGACGGCGGCGGCAGCACGATCACCCAGCAGCTGGCCAAGAACCTGCTGGACCAGGGCTCAAAGAACTTTATTCGCCGCTTCATCGAGAAACTGAAGGAGTGGATCATTGCAATCAAGCTGGAACGCAATTTCACCAAAGAGGAAATCCTCGCCCTCTATCTCAATGAAGTCCCATTCGGCGACAATATCTACGGCATCCGCAACGCCTCCCGGACCTTCTTCCAGAAAGAACCTGACCGCCTCTCCGTCGATGAAGCCGCCGTCCTGGTCGGCATGCTAAAGGGAAATACGGTCTATAACCCGCGCCGGAACCCCAAAATGGCGATCGAACGCCGCAATACCGTCATCAGCCGGATGGTCAAATACGACTATCTAACTGACAAGGACGCTGCGGGCTACAAGGCAAAACCCATCGACCTCAGTAACTATAAGAAAGTAGACGAGAACAATGGCCTGGCCCCCTATTTCCGCGATGTGCTTCGCGAAGACCTGCGCAAATGGTGCAAGGACCATAAAAACCCTGCCACCGGAGAACCCTACAATCTCTATGAGGACGGGCTGAAGATCTATACTACCATCAATCCTCGGATGCAGATCTATGCGGACGAAGCCGTGGCCAAACAATTGCCCATCCTGCAGAAAGCCCTCAGCACGCAGTACAGTCTCCGCAAAGGCCTGATCTGGAAAGACCATGCTAACGTCCTCGAAACCGCTATGCATAACAGCGATCGCTGGAATAATGAAGAAGACGCCGGTATGAGCGACGCCGATATCCGCAAGACCTTCCTGAAACCCGTCGCCATGAGAGTCTTTGCCTGGAATTCCAAGCGGGAAAAAGATACCGTCATGTCCCCCCTGGATTCCATCAAATATAGCCAGGAAATGCTCCAGACAGCTTTCATGGTCATGGACCCCGTCACCGGCGCCGTCAAGGCCTGGGTCGGCGGTATCGATTTCAAGACCTACAAATTTGACCACGTCAACGTCAATACCAAACGCCAGGTCGGCAGCGCAATCAAACCCTTCCTCTATAGCCTGGGTATCGAAGACTACAACTTCACCCCCGAGACGGAATGCGAAACCAGCCAGCAGTATTTTCCAGGTTATGGTTTCGTTCCCGCCCGGCCGGATAAGCATGAAGGCGGTACCATGACCATGGCCAGCGGCCTTGCCTGGTCGATCAACGGCGTAGCCGCATATATCATGAAACAGGTCGGCCCGCGACGTTTCGCCGAATACATGCAGCAGATCGGGATCCCAACAAAGATCGATCCCTATCCATCCATGGCCCTCGGCGCCTGCGACCTTTCCCTCTATGAAATGATGTGGGGCTATTCGATGTTCCCCGCCGGTGGCTTCAGCACGCGGCCTTATTATATCTCCCGGATCGAAGACAAGAACGGCGCTGTCCTTGACCGCTTCGACACGCAACGCAAAGAGGTCATCAGCCAGGCTACCGCCTACACCATGGCCCGGATGATGCAGGGCCCCGTTGACTTCGGCACCGCCGCAGGTCTTCGCAACCGCCTCGATGTTGCGGAAATGGGCGGCAAGACCGGTACCACCAACGACAACTCCGACGCCTGGTTCATGGGTTACACCCCACAGCTGATGGCCGGCGCCTGGATTGGTTGCGACGATCGCTTCATCCACCTCGAAGGCGGTCTCGGCTACGGCGCCCAGGCGGCACGACCTATCTGGGAATATTTCTTCGACAAGGTCCTGGCCGATAAATCGCTTGGTATCGACCGGCAAGCCAAATTCATCCAGCCGGAGGAATTCCGAAAGGGAATGATCTATGATTATTCGAAACTGATCGAAAAAACCGCGCCACCCGGAGCGGAAGGCGCCAATGAAGGCAACGTCAGGGCCAACCAATATATCGATACCAGCCCTCCCACCGTGCCGGTGGATTCCAAATTGAGCCCAGAAGAACAGAAAGTATTGAAAGAGGCCACCACCGAGAAGAACAGCCCACAGGGCTCTGTCAGGATCACCGTCTCTGACGCGCCCCAGCAACAGCAACCAAAGAAAAAACCCGGGTTCTTCAAACGGCTCTTCGGCGGAAAAAAGCCTCAGTAAAATTACGCGGGTTTTGCTTTCCCCAGCACATCCACCCGGACACGGGTCAGCCCCTTGCCCGCAAAACCAAGTTTCTCCGCCGCCGCCCGGCTAAGATCGATTAGCCGCCGGTTACGGGGATGCATCTTGTCATTGATCTGTACGATGACCGTTTGGTGATTGTGAAGATTGGTCACCTTTACCCAGGTATGCATGGGAAGCGTGTTACTGGCTGCTGTAAGACTGTCCTGGCAAAAGATCTCATCCGTAAAGGTCTTTCGGCCTTCAAATTTGTCGGCGTAATAGCTCGCAATCCCGAACTGGACCTGGATCGGCTTCTTATGATTATGTTGCCCCAGTATAGCTGCCGGCAGCAGCAAACAGGCAAGTATTCCTTTTATCAAGATATTGGTTTCTGTGCAAAATACCTGTCCCTCAAAGTCCGGTCTTCCCCATAAATGTCATCGTAGAACTGTAGCTTCCCCTTCTTCCCTTCTACCGTGAAATACCTGATAAAAATGGGCACCTTCGAAAATCCCCATACCGTGTGCTTTTCCTGTCGCGTGATCCACGCCTTTAACGTATCCGGATGATATTTCATTGTATCTTTCCGGATCAGGAAATCAGACAGCTTGCGCCATTCCTTCACCCGCACACACCCATGGCTCAAGGCCCTGAAGGACTTGTCAAACATCCACCGGACATTCGTGTCGTGCAGATAGACGTCGTATTTGTTCTTGAAATTGAACTTCATTACCCCCAAAGAGTTATCATCTCCCTCCCGCTGCTTGAGCTGATAGGGGAAATTATTCTTGCTCAGCCGCCGCCAATTGATCTTCGTGGGGTCCCGGACACTGTCATTGTCATCGACCACCATCAGATTCTGCTTCTGCAGGTAGGTGATATCGCGCTTGATCGCCGGAAGCATCTCCCGGAAAATGATACTGTTGGGCACATTCCATTGCGGATAGGTTACGAAGTTGGAGATCTCGCTGGTCAGCAGCGGCGTCCTGGTCTTCGGTGCGCCCACGATCACCTTGGATTCCAGCGCCACCGAACCGGAATCCACGACATCCATCGTAAAAGACGGCAGATTTACCCAAACATAGGTTGTCGGCAACGTATCCGGCAGCTGCTTATAACGGTCAAGTGTGATAGCAATTCGCTTGAATTTCTCCCAGTCGGAATTGTTCATCATGTTCACCATGTCCTGCGAAACCTTGCCCGATACCTTCAATTTGTTCACCGTTTGATATTGCCGGATCGCGGTGTGCAGGACAGCCGTATCTACTGCCGTAGCGGCCGAATCGATATATCCCGATTCCTGAAGGCGGTGGGTCAGCGCCTGATCGAACGCCCCCGAATCGGTATAGGGATACTCCAGCCAGGTCATCGTCCGGAAATGCGCCGTCAATAGAAAATCATGCAAATAAGCCTTGACCGAATCATAACCGGGATGCTTCGGTTCCATCTCATGCAGTGTAGCCGAGATGCTATTGGTCTGTATCGCCGAAGCCAGCGCCTCCGTGAAGACTGAGTCCGGCAACACCGAGTCCTTACGCATCGTGACGCTGTCATAATTCAGCCTCCCCTGCCGGATATCTTTGACCAGGTGGAAAAAGGCATCCGTTAACAGCAGATCCGCCCTCGTCCAGATCGCCGCATTCTTTTTGGCCATCGTATCTTCTTGCAGGATGCGCTGGATGAAGTGGAGAGAATAGTAGTGATAGTCCGTGGGGAAAAGCCCGTATTCCTTGCTGTTGTCGATAAAAGATAAAAGCGAATCCGCCTGTCGCCTCCAGTGCTCCTTATCACTCCATATCGCAACATAACCAACGCTGTCGTAAAGGCTGTCCTCCAGCGCCCGGTACAGAAGAGTGGTCGAATCGTTCAGCTTGTCGTGATTATCTGCCGCATACTGCAGCACGCTTTTCAGATCCCCTCCAACGCGCGGGCCAACCTGTGCCGGTGTATTCACCTCGTCCTTCCCCCTTTTCCCCTTACCTCCGCCACAGGCCGTCAGAAAGATCAA
>DATMLR010000466.1:0-6701 GCA_035570015.1 Puia sp. | reverse complement strand
GCGTTATTGGGAGACCGAATTCGATATCCTCCAGCCCCGCAAGAACAAAAAAGGAGACCGCTATTTTCGCCCGGTCGATATCAAGAACCTCCACCTCATCTATCATTTGCTTCGACAACGGAAGTATACGATCGAAGGCGCCAAAGATTTCCTGCGCAACAACAAAAAGGCAAAGGAACGATTCGAGGTCATTGAACGCCTGCAGCAGATCCGGAATTTCCTGCTGGAATGGAAGGCGCAATTATGAGTCGGCGCGCCTGTAAAAATTCGATCCCCTTATTTCCGCGAATAGACCTCAAGTCCGCTCTTTTTCAGCACATAGATGACCGTCGAAGTGATATGGATATGACTGGCGCCAAGATAGGCCGCGGGTATGGTCTCTTCCTGCAAGTTGAGGGTACCCTGCTGATAGCGATAGAATCTGTGTTCGTTCCGCCCGAGCAGATTTTTTCCGATGACATTGAAATCCTTCCACCCCGAAAAGTCCAGATGGGACTTCAGCGTGCCGTAGTGATCGAAGATATAAACCCCCTTTGCCGTATCATACAGATAGACCAGGCCGTCACGATCGAGGACCGATACCGGATCGGGCACGGTGTCGAACAGCTGTCGGAAATCGGTAGATTGGTCCACCAGCGTTCCGTCGTCGCCAATCTTCTTGAGCCGCGCATCCAGCTCGTCGAAGACCCAGATATTGTTGTCGTAGGCCAGTCCAACGGCCTGTGCCTGCTGGATGTTGAGAGGCCGCAGGTCAATCGTATTGACGATATTCAGAAAGCGATCCAGTTCGATGATCGTGGTAAAGTCGCGGTAATACACCAGGATCTTCAGTGGATTGGTGACATCGATCGAGCCGATCTTACCATACCGCCGGACATCATTGAAGACGGCCAGTGAATCCCCCTGCGGGCTTAATTTCTTCAGTTGATTGTCGTTGTTGATCACATAGATATTCCCGAGGTTGTCGACGCTGAATTCCACGATATCCTGGGCAATGGTCAGGGTCAGGATAAAATCGGCCGCCGAAGCCGCCGAAGCCGGTGGGTCCTGCGCCATGGCGCGCCGGGCTCCCGCAAAAAGGGAGGAAACGACGAACAAACTTATGACGGATAACTGCTTCAACGGCGGACAATTTTGTTAGCGGTCTCGGGAGTATCGGCCAGCAGCGACAACTGGTCACCGTCAAATACCGCGTAAGTATTATAACGGATCCAGTCCCCCAAATTGATATACCGGCTGGCGGTCGGGGCGGATCTATCGCTCGCGGCGGATCCCGGGCTACCGGTCGCGGCGGATCCCAGCGCCGAATTTCCCAGCGCATAGTCGATCGGCAGATGCCGGTGCCCGAAAATGAAATAATCGAAATATTCCTTCCCCAGCACTTCTTTACTGTAAACGATCAGCCATTCTTTTTCCTCTCCGAGAAAACCCTCGTCGATCTGCCCGGTAACGGCCCTGCTGCGGCGGCTTAGCCAGCCGGCAAGGCCGACCCCTGCCGCGGGGGGCAAAATGCCGAAGAGCCACTGACAAAACTTGTTGCGAAAGATTTTCTTGAGTAGCTTATAACCGTGATCGCCCGGTCCCAACCCGTCTCCATGCCCTATGTAGAATTTCCTGCTGTTGAATTCGAATGCCCGGGGCTCATGATAGACGGGGATATTCAATTCCTGTTCGAAATAGCCGCTCATCCACATGTCATGATTGCCGGTGAAAAAATGGATCGGGATACCACTGTCGGCGATCTCCGCCAGCTTTCCCAGAATGCGGGTATATCCTTTGGGGACCACCGTTCGGTACTCGTACCAGAAATCGAACAAGTCCCCGACGATGAAAATGACCGCCGCATCCTGCCGGATCTTTTCCAGAAAGACAGCGATTCTTTTCTCGCGGAGAAGGCTGGAGGCATGATCGGGTGCGCCCAGATGAAAGTCCGAGAGAAAATAGATCTTCTTTCCGGCAGGGATTTGCATGCGCGAATATACGATGTTGTTCCTCAACGCTTATCCACGAGAAAAAGATACACTTCACGAGGTCCGTGGACCCCGACGACCAGGGTCTTCTCAATATCAGCGGTCCGGCTGGGACCGGTAGCGAAGGTGATCAGCGAGGGGATTTGTTGCTGATATTTTTCTTTCAGGGCGACCAGGCTGTCCCTGATATCGTAAACCAGTTGATCCGACCAGGCAATACAAATATGTACCGGCGCATAGACGCTAACGGTCCGGCCGCTGGCATTGCCGCCGCCCGTGCTCATGACGATGCTGCCGGTCCGGGCAATCAATGCTTCACAACTGGTGATGGCCGCGTCACATTCCGCCAGCCCTGTTTCGGAGAAAGCAGTGAAACCATTCCGGCTCAACAGCGCCTGAAGCTTCGCTTCCCGACAGACGATCTTCTTCCAGCTCTGATGCCCCGCGAGTGCGGCAAGCTGGGCGACAAGTTCGCCCGGATCAATACAGAAAATGAACTTCCCAAGGAGTTTGGTGAACTGCTCGGCGAATTCCACCTCCAGTTCCTGGTGGGAGGGCAAATAGACCGAATGGTTCCCTTCACTTTGGGGAAAAGGAATAGGCGTTGATTCACTCAACGCCTTCCTGATCTTCTTTAAAATATTTTCTTTACCGGAAGACACGTTCATCCGATTTCTTATTTTACATCTACGGTAGCAGGAGGCACCACCACCGCCTGCGGTACTCCGTTGCTGTCGTGGTCGGTCACGTCCAGTACCCTCTTTTCCTCATATGGCCGCTTCCCTATGAGGGCCTCTACATCACTCTGGAACAAGACCTCCTTCAGCAGCAGCGCTTCAGCCAAAAGTTCCACTTCGCGTTGCCGCTGCGTCAGCAGATGCTTGGTAGCCTCATATGCCTTATCGATCAGCTTGCGCACTTCCTCATCGATCATCCGGGACGTCTCTTCTGAATAAGGCTTGGTGAACGAGTTTTCCACTTGCGGATCATAAAAGCTGACATTCCCGATCTTGTCATTCATCCCGTAGACCGTGACCATCGAATAGGCGATCCGCGTGATCTGCTGCAGGTCGTTCTGTGCCCCGGTCGAGATCTTGCCAAAAGTCAGCTCCTCACTGGCGCGGCCGCCAAGGGTCATACAGATCTGATCGAACAGCTGATCGGTATTGTACAGGTATTGTTCTTTCGGCGTGTACTGGGCGTATCCAAGTGCGGCTACCCCCCGCGGGACAATCGTCACCTTCAGCAGCGGATAGGCATGCTCCAGATACCAGCCGCAGATGGCATGACCAGCCTCATGATAGGCGATGATCCTCTTCTCGTCGGGAGAAATGATCTTGTTCTTTTTCTCCAACCCACCGATCACTCGGTCCACCGCATCCTGGAAGTCTTCCATTTCCACCACTTCTTTCCCTTTCCGGGCGGCGATCAGGGCCGCCTCATTACAAACATTGGCGATATCTGCGCCGGCAAAGCCGGGCGTCTGTTCGGCCAGCTTATGAATGTCGAGCTTGCTGGAAATCTTGATGGGTTTTAGATGGACCTTGAAGATCGCCTCCCGGCCTTTCAGATCGGGCTTATCGATGGAGATCTGGCGATCGAAACGTCCGGGCCGAAGCAGTGCGGTATCCAGCACATCGGGACGGTTGGTAGCAGCCAGGACAATGATCCCGCTGTCGCCGCCAAAGCCATCCATTTCGACGAGGAGTTGGTTAAGTGTGCTCTCCCGCTCGTCATTGCTCATGATCGCATTTTTACCGCGGGCCCTGCCGATGGCGTCGATCTCATCAATGAAAATAACGCAAGGCGCTTTCTCCCGTGCCTGCTTGAAAAGATCCCTCACCCGGCTTGCGCCAACTCCGACAAAGAGCTCGACGAAGTCGGAACCGCTCATCGAAAAGAAAGGCACCTGGGCTTCTCCGGCCATCGCTTTTGCCAGCAGGGTCTTACCAGTCCCGGGAGGACCTACCAGCAGGGCGCCCTTCGGGATCTTACCGCCGAGTGCGGTGTATTTCTTGGGATTTTTCAGGAAATCGACGATCTCCATCACTTCGACCTTGGCTTCATCCAGCCCGGCTACGTCATTGAATGTGATCGTGACCTTGGTCCCTTTATCGAACAGTGTCGCTTTCGATTTACCGATATTGAAGATCCCTCCCGGACCCCCGGACCCCGCCTGGCCGCCCATTTTTCGCATGATCATCACCCAGATCAGAATGATGATCAGCAGTGGTAAAAGGAAATTAAGCAGCGGTCCGAACCACTCGCCCTCCTGCTTCGATGAGATCGGTATTTCCTGGACAGCAGGGTTATCCTTAAAGTAGCCCTGCAGCGTCTTTTCATATTCTTTAACATCGGTGACCCTGAATTCGAACTGAGGGCCATCCTTGTTGACGCCGCTGGGCCAGGAGTTCTTGCTGTCGTACTTTCGATAGAACGATTTCTGGAGGCTGTCCTTCTTTATATAGACCCGGACGATATTCTTGTTGGAGACCAGGTCGATCTTCTCCACGTCCCCCTGTGAAAGCATATGCTGCCGGAAATCCAGCTCTTCGATCTGGTGGGCATCCGGCGTAAAGGTCCCGAACAGGTTAAAGCCGATCAGAACTGCTGCAATGATGCCCCATATCCAATATATGCTGAATTTAGGCCCTTTCCGCTGACCATTGTCGTCGTCTCCCCGGGGCCTGAACCTGGGAAAATTGTTTTTATCGTTTGGTTTCAAATCTTCTGGTGGCATTTTGAATAGATGCGTGTTGATTTCTTGATATTAATAAATAAAGGATTATAAGGTAAAAATGTTTAAAAAAACCCATGAAACGGCAAAATAACCTGTTAAATTGCCAGTCAGGCGACCTTTCTAGTCTTCATGCTGCTCCTGGGGTGCGTCGCTCCACATGTCTTCCAGCTTGTAAAAACGGCGGCTCTCCGGCAACATGACATGGACGACAACATTCACAAAGTCGATCAATACCCATTGCATGGAGGTCCTGCCTTCATGCTTATAAGGAAGCTCGTCGCAATTTTTTCTTACTTCCTCCTCCACCGAATCCGCTATTGCTCTTACCTGAGTAGTACTGCCGCCTTCGCAAACAATAAAAAAATCCGCCACCGCTTCCGGTATCTTGCGCAAATCGAGGGAAATAATGTTATGGGCTTTTTTTTCCTGTACCGCCTGGATGATTGTTTTGAAGATCTTTGAGTTCCGATTCAACCTGACTACGCTGCTGCGTTTACGGGTAGCTAATATTGACAGCTGTTCCAATAATCAAAAAGGTTTTTGTGATATTTGTATTTCCCAAAAATAGGAATCTTTTGTCGATCGGGCACGCTTTTATTGAATTAGGATCGGTGGATAGCACCAACAACTATGCCATGGCCTGCGCGGCGGCGGGATCGGCCTGTCACGGGACCCTGTACTTCGCGCATGATCAGTGGGCCGGCAAAGGTCAGCGCGGCCGGACCTGGACCAGCAAGCCCGGGGAAAATATTATCCTCAGTGCTGTCTTAGAGCCAGTTGCGCTTGTGTCCTCCCAGGCCTTCGCGCTTAGTGCAAGCGTTGCGCTCGCCTGTCATGATCTGTTCAGTCGTTACGCAGGGCCGGAAGGCACCCGCATCAAGTGGCCAAACGATCTCTATTGGGGTGACAGAAAGGCAGGCGGTATCCTGATTGAGAACAGCTTCCGCGGCGACCGCTGGGCCTTTGCTATCGCAGGGATCGGGATCAACATCAATCAAACGGAGTTCGCCGGGAGTGTCCGTAACCCGGTTTCACTCCGCCAGATCACCGGGCAGTCCTATGATGCTGTTCAGCTCGCGAGGGAGCTGGGCGTCTGCCTGGACCATCGCTATCAGGAGTTAGCGGGTGGGAATTCGGCGGGCGAAGTCTCAGCGGCCGCGATATCCGGTCTCCTCGCGGAGTATAATGACCGGCTGTACCGACTGGGTCAGGAAGTCCGCCTCCGTAAGGACAATGTCGTATTCGACACGGTCATCACCGGTGTCACCCCGCAGGGACATTTGCTCACAAAGGACGTGCTGGAAAGGGAATTTTCCTTTGGCGAAGTGGATTGGGTTATTTGAGTGGCTTAGCGTCGGCCGCGGTAAGCGACGCCCATGCTTTCGTGATCTCCTCCGCGTGCTGCTTGCTCCGCGGTTTCAGAAAGATCTTCCGAATCACTCCCTTTTCGTCGATCAGAAAAGTGGTGCGGTGAAGCCCGATATATCTCCGACCGTATAGCTGTTTTTCGCCCCACACCCCATATTTGTCGATGATCTTCCGGTCGGGGTCGGCCACCAGCGGAAAGGGCAGGTCGAATTTGGCTTCAAACTTCTTGTGGCTCTTTTCGTCGTTTGGACTAACCCCGATCACCGAAAAGCCTTCCCTTTTGAGCAGGGAATAATTATCCCGCAGATTGCAGGCCTGGACGGTACAGGTCGGCGTGTCATCCTCAGGATAGAAATAAAGGACTACCTTCTTTCCCTTGTAGTCGGCCAGGGCAATCCGCCCGCCGTCCTGGTCCTTCCCCGTAAATGCCGGTGCTTTGTCGCCTTCTTTCAATATAGTCATGGTTATCGGTTAAAATGATATTCTGCTTCGCTCCGGTTGCCCGCAACATCTTCGACGGTCACTTTCAGCGTATGCGATCCCCGCGGGCAGTGCCGGTCAAATTTATAAATATACGCAAGCCCCTTATCGTTGGTGAAACAAAGCCACCGGCCGTCCAATTC
>DATMLR010000465.1:0-20869 GCA_035570015.1 Puia sp. | reverse complement strand
GACCGATCAGGGCGCCTTTAAGACCGCCAGGGCCGCCGAATGGCTGAGCACCGGCGGCGGTGTTAATGCCATTGTTCCAGCCTATGTAGCTCCGGGTGTGATGATCACAAACGGAACGCCTACGTACAGCGGTGGTCAAATCACCAACCTGAAAAGCATCACGTTTGCCCCGAATAACGTCCCGACAACGGTTCAGAACTACTTCTCGAGCTCGCTGGGAAGCAGTTTTGATCAATATTACACGATCAGCAGGACCTTTGTCAAGCTCAGAGAAGTCCAGCTCGCCTATGCTTTCCCGCAAAGAATGCTGGGCAAGTCCGGCTTTAAAAGCGCTACGATCGCCCTGGTCGGCAGAAACCTGCTGTATTTCGCCAAACGTAAGGACTTTGATATCGACCAGTATGGCAGCGGAACGAACGTGAGCAACAACGGCATCTCAGATTACGGCACTTCTTCGGACGTCACCCTTTCTTCGCCGACATTTCGCCGGTTTGGTTTCAATCTAAATCTTGGTTTCTAATCAACTTATAAAAAGTTCGTTATGAAAAGATCAATCACCGCTTTTCTCTTCTTATCCGGGATCATTTCCCTGGGACTGGTCAGCTGCCAGAAAGGTAACCTGCTCAGCAATCCCAATTCGGCCAGTACGACGACTACGGTGCCGACGTCATTACTGCTAAACACGATCACGAATGAAATGTACAACGGCGGCGGCGTGCTTGACGGTGTCGGCGGCGCCCAGAACGAAGGTCCCTGGAATCAGGTCATGCGCTGGAACCAATATTTTGTGTCCAGTTATCCCTATTATTGGGGCGATAACACCTATACCTGGACGAATACGGCTACCCAATATCCCATGCTGAAGTATGTCAACCTGATGGTGCAGCAGGCAGAGTCCCAGTATGGTACCACCCCGAACGTCTACGTAGCGTTGGCGAAGTTCTTCGAAGCCTACAGTTTTATCTGGTATACCCAACGCGTAGGCGATATCCCGATGATTGAGGCCGGCAACCCTACTCTTTACCCCCAACCAAAATACGATCTGCAGCACGATGTATATAAGAACTGCCTGGCCTTGCTGGACACGGCAAATACGCTGATGGGCGCCCTCGCGGCCGTTCCCGCCAATACGAACGCCCTAGTTGACCCGGTGGGCGATATCTTCGGGATGACCTATCTGCAGTGGCAGAAAGTGATCAATACCTATAAGCTTCGGGTGCTGATCAGCCTGAGCCGCAGGTCCACGGACAATGCCGACCTCAATATCCCCACTCAGTTCGCCAACATCGTCAATAACCCGAGCACCTATCCCATCATGACCGGCAACAGTGACAACCTGGCCTACCATTACCTGTCCAGCCCATCCAGGGATAATTATCCACTGTTCCCCAACTATACGCCTTATGTCGGGTATGAGAATATGGGCAATACCTTTATCAACGTGACGGCGGCCAACAACGATCCCAGGACCTTTATCGCTGCTACCCCCGCTCCGGCACAGATCGCCGGCGGGAAACAGATCAGCGATTTTACCGCCTATGTGGGCGCTGATATCGGCCTGTCCTATTCCCAGATCACGGTTAACAACTCTGCCGGGATGTACTCGTACAATAACTACCTCCGCTATTATGGTACGGCGAGCGGCCCAAATGTCAGCGGTGCCACCTGCGAACCCTATATCGTCATCGGTTATCCTGAAATGTGCTTCAATATTGCCGAAGCGGGCAACCTAGGCTGGATCTCTGGGGTTTCCGGCAGCAGCTGGTACACCAATGGTATCAAGGCGGACATGAGCTGGCTTGGTCTGTCCGACGGCGCTACCGTCACGGTTGGCCTCCCGATCTTTCAACCAACCAATTTCTCTAACGTGCTGGGCACGGTGACGGTCAATGTCACCAATTTCATGAATCAAACCCAGATCGCATATGCCGGCGACAATCCCACGGGTTTGAACCAGATCCTCACCCAGAAATACGTGGCCTTCTGGCAGAATTCCGGTTGGGAAGCCTACTACAATTGGCGACGCACCGGAGTACCCACCTTCTCCCAGGGCGGAGCCGGTATCGGAACACCTAATCTCCAGATCCCCATCCGCTGGCAGTATCCGGTCGACGAACAGACCTCCAATACCGCCAACTATTCAGCATCTATTCAAAGCCAGTTCGGCGGCAGCGACGTCACAACAGCCACCATGTGGTTGACCAAATAACGACTGTATTTCAACAATTCCTGCCGGCAAAGCGCTTTCGCGCTTTGCCGGCTTTTTCCAACATTCACTCATTCACGAACTCATGCCCAGAATTTTCTTACTCCTGTTCCTCCTTCCGCTGCCCGGATTCGCCCAGATCGCCGACAGCTCCCTGCGCCATGTTCCCCTTCAGGGTGCTATCAACTTCAGAGACCTCGGCGGCTACACCACGAGCGACGGCCGCCACGTCAAATGGAAGACCATCTACCGGAGCGCCGATATCAGCAAGTTAACGCCGGCCGACCTCGACACCCTCCAGGCCCGCCACGTCTGGTATGACGTCGACCTCCGCGGTGTCGCCGAATCAGCCAAGGCGCCCGATAAGATCAATCCCGGCACCAACTATGTCCTCTGCCCTGCCGGAAGCGACAGCCTGAACGCACAAATGCAACACAACATGTTCCAGACCCGAAACGGCGATTCCATGATGCTGACCTGGTATACCAACACGGCCTATCTCACTGCCCGCTACCAACCCTTCTTCGTGAAACTCCTTGCCCGCCCCGATACCGATGCCCTTGTATTCCATTGTACCGCGGGCAAAGACCGGACCGGCATCGGTGCAGCCCTGTTGCTCTATGCGCTCGGAGTTCCTTACGCGACAATAGAAGCAGACTATACCGCTACCAACTATTACCGCTCACTGGATAACGGCCGGTCTCTCCAACTCATGGTTAATCAATACCACCTCAATGAAGGGGTTGCCCGCTCCATGAATGCCGCAAAGTCCGAATACCTAAAAGCCACTTTCGACGCCATCCGCAGCCAATATGGCTCCGTCGACCACTACCTTGAGGCTGAACTTGGACTCACACCCGACAAACGCGAGCTATTGAAAAATAAATACCTCACCTACTGACCTGGTAACTCGAACCGTCAAAGCCTCACCTACTGATCCCGGCGACCCGGCTCGCCCGGGCCGGCAATCCTGTTTACCGATCCTAAACGCCCTTTCACCCCACCCACCCGCCCCTTTTCACCCTATCACGTACTCAATTCGGCCATTTATAATACTTTCCGCCCGGCCTGCAGACCAGCCGCCTACTTTAGCAGTCAGTAAAAGGCTTTATCCGATTCATTTTTATGAGAAAGTACCGTATACTACTGCTGCTCGTCTGCCTCTGGCTCACCCATTCTTCCTTCGCCCAAGGAAAGATCAAGGGGTCCGTGAAGGGAAAGGTCGCCGATAGCACCGCCAAACAGATGCTCGCAGACGCCACCGTCAGCGTCACCCCCGAAACCGATACCACCGACACTGAATACACCGTAGCCGACAAGAACGGTAATTTCGGTTTCCGGAACCTCAGCCCCGGCAATTACCACCTCCTCATTACCTTCGAAGGTTACCGCCACATAATCCGAAAATTCACGATCTCCGCCGCCACTAAAGACATCGACTTCTCCACCATCAATATGCAGCACGTAACCGACGTTCTGCAGGAAGTCGTCATCCAGCGTCCCCCCATGTCCATTAAGAAAGATACCGTGGAATATAACGCGGAAATGTTCGCGACCAAACCGAATGCCTTCGTGGAAGACCAGCTGAAGAAACTGCCGGGCGTAGAAGTCGACGCGAGCGGCAACATCACTCACGCAGGGGAGACGATCACCCGCGTCCTGGTCAACGGCAAACGTTTCTTTAACGATGACCCAAAACTTGCCACCCGCAACATCCCCCCCGATATCGTCGAACGCTACCAGATCTTCGACGACCTCGACGATCAGAGTAAATTCACCGGAATCGACGACGGCAACCGCGTAAAGACATTGAATATCGTCACCAAGAAAGACAAGCGGGTAGGGTATTTCGGCCGCGCCATCGCCGCCATCGGCACCAACCAGGATTACGACGAAAGTTTCAATTTCCACCGCTTTAACAACGACCAGCAGATTTCCGCACTTGGCGAAGGTAACGACATCAACAAGCAGAACTTTACCATCCAGGATATTCTCGGATCATCCGGCAGCCGCAGAGGCAGCGGAGGCGGTCCCAGCGCAGCCACCAACCAGAGTAGTCCCGGCATCACTACCGTTTGGGCGGGCGGTGTCAACTACCACGACAACTGGGGACCAAAGATCGAAGCCTATGGCAGCTACTTCTATAATTTCACGCATGTCTCCCTGGACCAGAACAGCCTCGTCGAGAAATTCATCCCCGGCTTCCCCGACAGCACCAACTCCATCACCGATTCCTCCGCTGCCATCTCCCGGACCATCAACCAACGCATTTACTTCAACATGGAGGGGAAGATCGACAGCAACAACTCTTTTGTCTTCCGGCCCAACGTCACCATCCAATCGACTAGCCCAAACTCTTCGTCAACCGCTACTTCCGTGGACCAGAACGATTCCCTCATCAGCCACTCCGTCGGGTCCTCCTCCAGCATGAACTCCGGCTTTAATATCAACGGCTCCAATTTTACCTTCCGCCATCGATTCAAGAAGCAATACCGAACCCTGACCCTCGACCTCACCGGCACCGCCAATGTCAACAACGGTAACGGATACTACAATTCTCAAAACGCCTTTTTCAAACTCGATTCCTTTCAGAACATCAACCAGCATTACTTCGACTCCCTGCATTCCTGGTCGGTCAGCCCGACCCTCAATTACACCGAGCCGATCAGCAAACACACTTACCTGCTGCTGTCCTATAGCTTCGCCTACAACAAATCCACGACCGTCAACGACACCTACGACTTTGACAACACGCTCGACAAATACACCGCCTACGACAGCCTGTTCAGCAACTCCTATAAGTTCACTTCCCATTCCAACCGCATTTCGGCCTCCTACCGCATCCAGAACGAAAAACTCAACATCAATTTCGGAACGGGGGTTCAATTCATGAACTATAACAGCCTCAATACGACCAAAGGCATCGACGTGTCACGCAACTATACCAACCTAACTCCTACCATCCAGTTCAATTACTCTTTCAGCAACAACCAGCGCCTCCGGATCTACTATATGGGCCGGACCGGAAGCCCCAGCGCCAGCCAGTTACAACCGCTGACGACAACGTCTGACGACATCAACTTCACCACGGGCAACCCGGACCTCAAACCTCAGTTTACCCACAGCCTGCGGATGTTGTATCAGTCCTTTAATCCTTCCAACAACCACGTCCTGTTCGCCACGGTGAACGCCAGCACAACGGTCAATGATATCCAGAACGAGATAATTCCTACAGCCAAGGGCGGCGACAGCACCACCTATATCAACCTAAACGGCACCTATAACTTTTCGGGCTATTTCAACTACGGCTGGGCGCTCAAACATCCGAAGTCCAACCTCAACCTGATTACCGACATCAATTATTCGCAGAGCCAGAACCTGGTCTATTCCAAATTACCGCCCCTCGGATATCAACACGATTATACCCGATCGACCTCCTTCACCGAAAAGGTGAACTGGACGACCAATATCAAGAAGAATTTCGACATGAATTTCAGCTCCGCCTCGACCTATACCATCAACAAGAACACGCTCACCACCCAGTCCAACCTGAATGCCTTCTCCCAGGTATTCAATGCCGAGATCACGGCTTATACCAATAGCGGCTGGCTGATCGCGACCACCCTGACCTATACGATCGCCGACAATCATACGCCGGGATACAACGAGAGCGTACCGCTTTTGTCCCCAAGCGTCGCAAAGGAGCTCTTTAAGAAAAAGGACGGCGAGATCCGCCTGACCGTCTTCGACCTCCTGCACCAAAACACCTCCGTCAGCAAATCCGCCTCCCTCAACCAAATCACCGACACCCGAACCACTACCTTGCAGCAATACGTTATGTTAACCTTCACCTATAACCTGAATAATTTCAAAGGCTCTCAACATGGCCGGGGCCAGTTTCCTGGTGGCGGCCGTTTCCGCGGCGGTGGCGGCGGCGGAGGTGGCGGCTTCCGCAAAGGACCTTAACCCTCGTATGCCTTCTTTAATGGCGCAATCTCGATCTTCGTCATTTGCATCATCGCCTTCATAACCCGGCCCGCTTTCTCCGGATCCTTATCCGCAAGCATTTTTCGCAGGATCGGCGGCGCGATCTGCCACGATACGCCATACTTATCTGTCAGCCAGCCGCACTGGATCTTCTGGCCGCCGGCGGACAGCTTCTCCCAATATTCGTCGATTTCCTCCTGGGTATCACAATGGATCATCAGCGAGCTGGCCATCGTAAAGTCAAATTGGGGATTCCCATTCAACGCCACGATCTCCAGGCCACCGACGGTAAAGCTTACGGTGATTACCGAT
Source organism: Puia sp. (assembly GCA_035570015.1). Lineage (GTDB taxonomy): Bacteria > Bacteroidota > Bacteroidia > Chitinophagales > Chitinophagaceae > Puia. The sequence goes on along the minus strand of DATMLR010000465.1, from coordinate 14,364 downwards.
CCCACAGGCCCCGGCCCGGCCTTACCCGCCCGCATGATCTCCGTTATTTTCGCGCCCCGGATAATGTTCACATAATAGTTTGCCGCCTCTTCCGCCTTGTCATCCTTATACCAAAGGAATGGAACGATCTTTTGCATAAAATGATTTTTTATTGTACACGCAAACCTAATTCCAAAAAAAACCCGGTCCGTTAGGGTAACCGGGCTGATCACTGAATCGATGGATAAATTAAAACTAGACCTTTGAGGCAAGGATTGCACCGGCCTTGAACTTTGCCACCTTCTTCGCCTTGATCTTGATGGCGGCGCCGGTCTGCGGATTCCGACCCGTACGGGCAGCCCGCTTTGAAACCGAGAACGTCCCAAAACCCACCAGGGTAACTTTTTTCCCCTGTTTCAAGGTCTTTGCAATCGTGTCCGTGAAGGAATCCAGAGCAGCCGCAGCTTGTTTCTTGTTGATCCCGGCATCCTCAGAAATCTTGTCAATTAATTCGGCTTTGTTCATCGTTGTCTGTATTTATGGGTTAGTGAATTAAAGATAAAAGTACATTTTTTTTAATACTTGAAAAAAAATCCCACGCCGCCGACCCCGCGCTCACCCGCGTCAGCTGACTTCAATCCACACCGGTGCATGATCGCTCGTCTTCTCCCATCCCCGCACTTCCCGGTTCACCCCTGCCGCCTTCAGCCGCCCCGCCACGGCCGGGCTTAGCAGGAAATGGTCGATCCGCAGCCCCGCGTTTCGCCCATAGGCATTACGGAAATAGTCCCAAAAGGTGTAGATCCGATCCTCCGGATACAGCTTCCGGATCGCATCCGTCCAGCCCTGGCCCACCAGTGCGTGGAATGCCGCGCGGACTTCCGGCCGAAACAACGCGTCATCCACCCAGTTCTCAGGTTTGTAGACATCTATCTCCGTCGGCATGACATTGTAATCACCGGTCAGTACTACCGGTTTTCCGGAAGCCAGCAGATCCGCGGCATGCGCGGTAAGCCGCTTGAACCAACTTAGCTTGTAATCAAATTTTGGGCCCGGAGCCGGGTTCCCGTTCGGGAGATACAGACACCCGATCACCAGACCGCCAACCGTCGCCTCGATATAGCGGCTATGACTATCCTCCGGATCACCCGGCAGCGCCCGGCGCAATTCCTGCGGTTGCTCGAGTCTCGACAGGATCGCCACCCCGTTCCAGCTCTTCTGCCCATGCCAGATCGCGTGATAACCTGCCTCCCGAATCGCTTCTTCAGGGAACTTCTCCTGCGGAGCCTTCAGCTCCTGTAAGCAGACAACATCGGGCGCCGCCTCTCCGAGCCAACGCAGCAGCACCGGCAGCCGGGCCCCGATCCCATTGACATTGTAAGTAGCTATCTTCATCACATAAAGATAACCGGATTCCGTATATTGCAACCTAACCATTGTTCCATGCGCCTCTACACTCTACCGGTCCTGCTTTCCCTGATCGCCATCCAAACGTCTGCGCAGCGCGCGTTTGACGGCCAGGAAATCATAAAAAAGAAATGCACCACCCATCATTTGTCGTTCCGGACCGACAAATATCAACAAGGATATCCCGGGCTTTTCAACAATATACAGCTACTCGATCGCCGAAAGGATACCACCCGGCTGGGAATTCTGCGGATCAGCCAGCGGGGGCAGGATGAGTTTCGACTCCCTTCATCAGATCCCGGTAACCTGGCGGGCTACATCAATACTGCTTACGCCCAACCCGGAGCGCCCCGGTCCCTCCTCATCGTCCTGAAAGACCTTTGGATCTCCTGCCCCGAAGATTACGTTCCCATGAATCATTTCGAAATGAATATCACCTTCCACGCGGAGGCTTATCTCAGGACCGAAGCCGGCTACCAGCCGGTCACGTTTATTGATAGCACTGCCGAACAACTGGATGGTCAAGTCATGGCTGGAGTGGCCGAGAACGGGATTAGAGACCTTTTCGCCGCCTTCATGAACCGGATCGCCTCCTACGACCTGACGAGAACCAGGCGGACGGTCACACTCAGTCAAATTGACTCGTTCAGCCAGACAAGATTTAATTACCCTGCGGATACAGCGACCCCATTTGCAATAGGAGTTTACAAAAATCTGGAAGAATTCAGGAACGACGCCCCATCGATCCTGAAATATGAGATTTCCAAAGATGGCCTGGGTGACCATGATCTCAACATCCCCGACGAGACCGGGAAATTTTACCTAACCCACACCGTTTGGGGCTACTCCGATGGCAAGCAGCTTTTTTATATGTTTGACGGCAACCTCTATCCGGTTTTCCGCATCGGACACCAATTCTACGTGTTCGGCTCCAAGGAATACCATTACCGGAAATTGTGGCTCGCGCCATTTGGCCTTCCGATAGAGGCCATTGAAGAGCTCATCAAGACGATGCGAGTATTCCGTTTGGACGTGGACACCGGCAACCTCATCGAATAACGGGCTAGTTTTCCAGCAATTCATTGGATGCCTTCAACGACTCCGCCGACTCCGTCATGAGCCGCTGGAACTTATTGTCGTCCGACTCCTTATCCGGTAGGGTCGCCCGCACAGGAGCGCTGACCAACCGGATTTCCGATTTCGCCGAAGCCGAAGCTTCTGCCTTCTCAGCGGCTTCGAAATAAAACGCGGTAGCGATGAATTTCTTCACGTGCCCCCTGGATTCCGCCGGCAGATATTTCTGCAGCACCCAGAAGGATCGACTATGCGCCTTATGAATAGCCCTGTAGACCGGAACAGGCCCGCCGTTATACGCAGCCAGTACCAGCAGCCAGTCGCCAAATTCCCGATGCAGGTCCCGCAGATACTTTGCCGCGGCAACCGTGCTCTTGTAATAATTGACGCGATCATCCGACTTGCGGTTGACTTTTAGTCCAAGCTCATGCGCCGTCGTCGGCATCAACTGCCACGGACCGCGGGCACCAACCCGGCTAAGCGCCGTCGGCTTCAGTTCGGACTCGATAACCGCAAGATATCTCAGCTCCTGCGGCAGGCCGTAACGACCCAGCACGGAATCAATAATAGAGAAAGGACCTTCACTCCGCTTCCTGACGAAACTCAGGTCTTCATCATTATGCCGCAGATAATTATCCACGAATTTCTTCCCCTGTACATTGGCCAGGGAGAGATTCATCTCTTGCTTCTTCGCAAAAATGTTAACGCTGATTTTCTTCCCGGGCAATGTCACCTGCCTACCCGCCACAGCAACGTGCTTACCAAAATCGGCAGCCGAAGGGATCGTCGGCACTGCCATGATAAGGGCAATACTACAGAATCTAAAGGGTACTCGTGTCAACATCGTTTTAACGTTTAAATAAAACAATGCCGGCCCCAGGTATGGATTTAATATACTGCGCTTGTCATAGGGATATTGGTCAGATACATCGCCTTCCGTGGGTTCGGACGTTTAGGGTTTTTCATTTTACGGAAGGCACTTGAATCACCGCAAAGATAGTTCACAAAACCCGGTCATCATAGGTAGTTCTACGAAGTAAAACTACGATTCCGGGCCCTCATTTCATATGTAACTAGCTGATTTACAATAATAGGACGACCAGGCAACCGCTGGAAGACTCACCTACAGACTGTCCGACGACACGATCATCCGTGCCGACAGATCGGGGTCTTTCATCTCCCTGTCGAACGGGAACATCGGCCGCCCAACCCGCTTGTAGGTCAGATGCTCGATATCCTGATCCACCCCGCCCGGCGTCAGCGCCATGATCCAATCCGCGCGCATCGCGTACAGTTCCGGCTCCAGGTAGCCGATCTTCACCACTACGATATCCGTCTTTCGCGGCTGCAGACCCAGCCGCATAAAATCAACCTCCTTATGATAGGGCTTGCGCTTCCGGGTGACGATCACGTGAAGACTTCCGACACGGACCACTGCCTCGACCTCCGCATCCCGGTCACCGGAAACAATCGACTCCACCGTCCCAACGAGATGCGCCGGCGGCGAATACCGGGAATCTACAACCGCACCGGCATAGCCATCGACATGGCCTCCAACCCCTGCCGCAACCGCTTTTTTCACCAGGTCGGGACCCGGAATGGACGCATAGATCAGCGACGGTCCCCCAGCTTTCCTGAATTCCGGCCGCGCCAGAAGCTGATTCAAGGTCCAGGTCACATCCCCCGCGCCACCCGCCGTAGGATTGTCTCCCATATCGCTGATAAAGAACGGATGTTTACGGCTTGCCAGCGCGCTATCCAGACAGGCATCCCAAGACTGGGTGGGAGCCACGAATGCATACCCCAGCCGAGCGTCCCAGAAGCGCCGAGCCAACCGCTCAGCCGCCAGCGAGACCCGCGAGCGGTCATCCCCCGTCACCACCACCACCGCATGATTGCGCGGCTCATCCGCCCAGGGATACCCTACCCAGATCCCCCCGTCGACTATCCCCTCCTCGCCCACCATCCCATCCCCACCCACGGTCGTATCGATACTGCCAAAAACACTCTTTGCCGGCTCAATCCTGGTACTCGTCTTCTCCCCCGGCAACAGGACAGGGATCGGGATCCAGGCCTTATACGCCGGCTTGCCCTTGCCACTCTCCAACCGCTCCACCAGCTCCCGAACCGCCCGCTCCTTTGTCTGCATCGCATCCTCATGCGGCGCCAGCCGGTAAACAGTAATCAGATCCGTGTTTTGTGCCAGCCGTTGCGAGACATTCCCGTGCAGGTCCATCGATGTCGAAATGATCGTCCCCTTTCCCACCACCCCCCGGATTCGCGCGATCATATCTCCTTCAGGATCATCCAGCCCAACCACGCTCATGGCCCCATGGATATCGAAATATAGCCCGTCAAAGGGCATATACTTTTTCAAGGAATCAAGCATCTTGCCCATCAGCGATTCATACGCCTCCCGCGTCACCGCTCCTCCCGGCAACGAATGCCCGACGATCGTAGGGATCCAGACCGCACGCTTGCGCAACGGTGAATCCGCTGCCATGAACGGATAATTCCCAAACACCTCGTCCCCATACCGCGCATGAAAAGCCGCCTCATCCGTCAGAGCGGGTGAAAACGTGCTCGACTCGATCCCCAGCCCCGCGATCGCGATTCTCGGCAGCGGCCGTGGACCCGGATGACATCCCGCAACCCAGGTGAAGACCGCGCAAATCAAAATCATCCTCCTTTTCATGCAGCCATGATTTTCGTCAGGTTGTTATAGCTCGTCGTAATGCTGGCAAACGCATCCTTCGGCATATCATGCTCCACAAAAATATGTTTCATCCCCGCCACCTGCGCGTTCGCAAAGATGCCGTTGAAATCCACTACCCCCTCACCCACCGGCGCCGGCCCGTTCCGATCCTTATCCAGGTCTTTACAATGCCACAACGGAAACCGGCCCGGATGATCCTTGAACAACTGCACCGGATCGACCCCTGCCTTGGTCGCCCAACAAAGGTCCAGTTCCATCACCACATCCGGCGAGAGCTTTGTGAGGAATACCTGATAGGGCGTGACCTCGCCAACCTTCGTGAACTCCTCCGTGTGATTGTGATAAGCCAGCGTGATCCCAACCTTCTTGCATGCTTCACTGGTCTTATTCAACACGTCCACTGATGATTCGATCTGATCCGACGTGCCCGTCGGGATATTCGCGCACACCAGGTAAGTGATCCCTCCTTCCGCCGCCCAATCCACCAACTCCTGCATATTCTCGGTAAGATTCAACATCGGCGGGAACTTGATCGGCTTGCCATTGGCATCGAGCATGGGTTTGGCATTTGCCGGCATATGAAAAGGCGCGCCCAACACATGTTTGGACACCCACGTCATTCCCAGGCCGCTAACCAACGCTGCGAATTCTTTCGGCTTCATCCCATATTCCCCGCCTTTCATGCTGTAGGCGGATTCGATCTCTTTGTATCCGATCGCCGCCACCCGCTTTAGATTTCCCGGCACATCCTGATCCATAGCGGGAAATAAGGTGAACAGCTGCAAGCCGATGGCATGCGGCTCCGGCCGGGAAAACGCCATGGCCCCACGCGGAATAATCAGACCACCGGCAACAGCCGCCCCTGAAAGTTTGAGGAAATTCCTTCTGTTATACATATGGATGATATTTTATTTTGAATTAAACTGTACAAACTGAATCCCGCCCGTCACCGGTTCCTTCCCTGAATAAAGGATATATACCGGATGCGTCGTCCCATCCGTTACCGGACGGATAGGAATCGCTGCGATCCCCGACTGCTGGCCTTTGTTGGTTACCGGCGGCATCGTCCCTTTACCCAGCAGCTTTCCGTCCGGGCCGTCAAGCCTCGCCTCAAAATCCAGGCTTCCTTTCGGCGCGCTTTGCCAACCACACACAAGACTGATCTTCCGGACGCCTGTGAGATCGACTGAATCCGATGCCACCCAGCCGTCCTTGGCCGGGAAGATCATGACCTGCTGGCCGTTGTACTTGTAAGGTGCAAACCCCTTCACTTTCTCCGACCCGGTAAAGGATACGCTGCTGCTCCTGAGCGAAACCGCCGTCTTGCCGGTCAGCGCCTTGATATTGCTACCGCCCTTGTCCGTATAGCTGGCCGAAATAACCATCGCGGTATTCGGCGGCTCACTGGCCGGCGGAACGATAGACCCTGTCTGCGGCAGGGACTTCTTCATCGCCGCCTGATTACCAAGGGAAAGGATGTAGGTAACGATCTGGTTGATATCACCGCTGGATAAGCTGGGATGCGCGGACATCGCCACATCCCCCCATACCCCACTGCCACCCTTAATAATCTTTTGCGCCAGGTAATTCGCAGCCTTCGGATCGCTCTGATACTTCTGCGCCACCAGCAAAAAGGCCGGCCCGATCGATTTGTCCGCCTCCTTATGACAGCTCTTACAGTCCAGTGTCTGAGTCAGTTGCCGGCCGCTCACGGCCGCGGAACCCTGCTGATGCCCCATGGGTACCGCCGACTTGTCATAACCTTGGATATAATCGACCGCCACATAAAGGTTGTCCGGATCGATCGCGGCGGTATCATTATCGCGGACATTCACCTGGTAACCTACCGGTATCCCCGGTAGATAAAATGATTTGTTCCCTCCTTTCAAGGAAATCGACACCACAGGTTCCGAATTACCCGCATAGATCGATACGCCCGAACTTCCCGACATCGCACCTTGATCATCTTTAGCCATAACCGATATGGTATAATCGCCAGCTTTCGTATACGTATATTCCAGCTCAGGCTCGGTCGTTTCTTTCTTCTCCCCATTCCCAAGGTCCCATTCATACGTCATTTTCCCCTTCTCCGGATCGCTGGCGGTAGCCTTGATCCTGACTACCAGCGGCAACAAACCGGATGACCGGTCCACGTTGATCCCGCTGACCACGGGTGGTCGATTACCCGCCACATAGTCAATCCGAGCCAGACCCGCGTCGGGATTTTTGGTGAACCAGCCCGTACCATATTCAAGGAGATAGATCTTGCCGTCCGGCCCAACCTCCATATCGATCACCGAATTCATTTTTACCCCGGGCGCAAAAGGTTCCATCTTATCGAAATCGCCATTGGGCAGCATCGTAACCGCTTTCATCCAGCCCCGCATCCATTCATAGATGATCAGTTTGCCGTTATAGTAGTCGGGCAGCCGCGTTGAATCGGGAAATAGATCCGGATAATATACCGGCCCAGCCATCGCATTGCGTCCCCCCGTCCCGACCTCCGGAAAATCATGCGACGGCCCGTATGGATACCAGATAAACGCGGGCTGCGCCGGCGGCAATTCCCGCAGCCCCGTATTATTGCGCGAATCATTGATCGGTTTCGCCGGATCGAAGGCTGCCCCGCTCTTCCCCGTCGCATAGTCAAACTCGCGATAGGGGTAGTTGTCAGCTACGAACAAGGGCCAGCCAAAGTTTCCGGCCTTCCGCGCCTGGTTGACCTCGTCATAGCCGCGTGGCCCGCGGGTCGCAAAACTATCATCGTTCGCATCCGGCCCGACCTCCCCCCAATACAGGTAACCGGTCTTTTGATCGATGGAGATCCGATAAGGGTTACGATCCCCCATGACATAGATTTCCGGCCTCGTCTTCGCCTCACCAACCGGAAACAGATTACCGTCGGGGATCTCGTAGCTGCCATCCGCCTTAACGCGGATGCGGATGATCTTGCCCCGCAGGTCATTGCTGTTACCTGCGGACCGCCGGGCATCATATTGCAGATGGCCCGGAACGTCGTTCAACGGCGCAAATCCGCTGTTCACATACTTCGCGCCCTTCTCATCGAACGGGGTAGAGTTGTCTCCCGACGAAAAATACAACAGTTTGTCCGGGCCAAAAGCGATGCTGCCGCCTGTATGACAGCAGATCTCCCGCTGTGCCTTTACCTCCAATATCGTCTTTTCCGTCGCCTGGTCGATCGTATCATTTTTGAACGTGAACCGCGATAGCCGGTTCACCGAACTGTCTGCCGGACTGTAATAGATGTAGACATAGTCGTTGTGTTCAAAATCCGGGTCCTTCGCCAGCCCCAGCATGCCTTCCTCCGCGTTGACCCCCGGCACATGCGCTTTGAAATAAGCGTTCAGGTATCCCACTTGTTTGACCTGCTTCGTGTCATGTTTAAACAGTTTGATACCACCGCGACGCTCGAGAACCAGGATATCCAGGTTGGGCAGGATGGTCATCTCCGTCGGCTCGTAGAATTCCCCTTGTACCAGCTGCGTCTTCACGAACCTGTCCTCATCCGGCGGGATCGGGCTCTTTGCTTTCGAATAGTCCAAACCATCGTTATTCCCGATCGCGTAACGGATCCCTGCCAGCAGATGCTTGAGATAATTATCTTCATGATAACTCTCCGCTGTATGCCCCAGCTCTGTATAAAAAGCGCGGCCTCCGTCATATTCATGATACCAGGCCATCGGATGGTCTCCCATCTTATGTCCACCCTTATAGCTGCGCTCATCGATTTTCAGCAACACATGCACGTCCGGATTCAGCTCCTTGTAGCTATAATACTCGTCGGTCCGCTTCCACGGCCGCGGCAGGAACTTCGTCGCATCGTTGCCCGTGTCCACCACCTCCAGCACGCCCTCCTGTACATTCGGGAAGCTGTCATGAATGCCCGGGTGATCGAGGAAATAACCACCAACCATCCGCCCATACCAATGCCAGTCATACTCGCAGTCCGCCGCCGCATGAATGCCGACGAAGCCGCCGCCTGCCTGAATATACCGCTCCAGCGCCACCCGCTGCCGGTAATCCAGCACGTTGCCCGTGGTGCTCAGGAAGACCACGGCGGCATACTTCTTCAGACTGTCATCCACAAACCAGCTTGCATCCGTCGTCGTATCGACATCGAACTGATTTTCTTTTCCCAATTGCTGAATAGCGACATTACCGTCAGCGATCGATGCGTGATGAAAACCGGTCGTTTTGCTAAAGACCAGGATTCGGGGATTTCCGGAAGGATGATGTGTACAGGCAGCAAGCGAAATCAAAATGGCCCCCGTGATCAGGCGGCCTATCGACGCGTAGCAACAATCGTTCATAGCAGAGATCTCGTTTAAATTATATCAAGGTGATACAATATAAATATAGCCTTTTTTTTAATTGACATATGTCATATTAACATCCTCAATGGAAGTTTTCTAAATTCGTCCATTTTTTTCGAAATAGCTTGCAGTCAATAAGCCTTATCACATGCAACCGCAACGATCGTACCGACTCAACGTCCGACTCTCTCTGGCAGAATTGCAGAAGGTCCATCGACTCTCCGCCAACTCAACTTGCCGAAGCGTCAGCGAATATGCCCGCAAACTGCTGACAGGACAGCCCATAACCCAGTTCTTCCGAAATCCCGATCTCGAAGAGCTCAATAAACAACTACCACCGCTCGTAGAACATATCACGGCCGTGGCCAACGGAATGGCCAAAATAAACCCCGAACTTCTAGACACTTACGGTAACATAATGGAATCAGTCGAAGACATCAGAACTCTGCTTACTAAACTATCCGACCATTGCGACCCAAAATAACCACCTGCCACCGCGTCTCCCGCTCAATTCTTTACAACGAGCAAAAAGTTGAGCAACATGTCGCAGAACGCCTTGCCGCCGCGAACCTGTTGAAGCCGCTCGATCGCCTCGCTCCCGATAACATCTTGCATCGCTTTAACCGCCGGATGGAATTGAACGACCGTGTCCGTACTAGCCTGCATATCACCTTGAACTTCGACCCGCAGGACAAATTAACAAATGAACAAATGCAGCAGATCGCCCACACTTACATGAAGGAGATCGGCTTCCAATCCCAACCCTGGATCGCCTGGCGCCACAATGACGCCGGCCACCCCCATTGCCATATCGTCACCACCCATGTCCAATGGAACGGGGACCCTATCGACCTCTATAAAATTGGCGAGAACCAATCTGAAAAAGCAAGACTGCAGATCGAAAGGGAGTTCCACCTGGTCACAAAGGAGATCAAGCAGGAGCAGCGCGAATGGGAACTTCGGACAAGGGATGTCGAAGCACCGCTTCGGCTGACCTATGGCCAGCAACCCCTCGCCCGGGCCCTATCCGACATCGTAGAATATGTAACGGAGAAATACCGATACACCAATCTCCCCGAGCTCAACGCCGTTCTTCGGCTTTATAACGTCGAAGCCTATACGGGTCACCCTGGAACAAGGCTTTATGAGTCCCGTGGCCTGCTTTACCGCGCCCTCGATGAACATGGCCACTATATCGGCCGCCCCCTAAAAGCCAGTTTTTTCGACAGCAAACCCACGCTCGAAAATCTCGACAAAAGATTTGTTCAGAACGAAAGGTTGAGGAAGGAACTCAGGGAGCACGTAGAGAACTTGGTCTGTTGGGAACTGTTCGGCAAACCAGACAACTTGGAAAGGATCCGGGAAAAACTCGGCTGGGAAGGCATCCAACTTAACATCAGCCAAGACAAAACTGGCGTGGTCAGAGAGGTCACTTATGTAGACGTTCGGAATAAGGTAGTCTTCACCGGCCAAGATCTACATCCGACCTGCAACGCCCAGGCCGTTCAGCAGGTCCTCGAACGCCAGAAGATCCGCGAAGCTAACGAACAATCCCATACCCAAACCCAACGCGAGACTCTTCGCCGGGGCCCACGCCTTCGCCTTTAATAAATCCCTTTAATATCCTATTTTTACCCCCATGCAGACCTTTTTACCCTCTATTAATGCGATTTTCATAACGATATCACCCCCACCGCCAACGGTTTCAGTTCAATCCCCTGTCCCCCGATAACGCTGCCGGCCGGCTCATTGTCCCCGGTGGAAGGATCAACCACCGTCAGTTTTCCACCCTGGTAAGCCGCCGGCAACGCCAGCGTGACCGGCCGGTTGGTCCTGTTGACCAGCAGCACCCGTTTCCCCCGCGCCGTCAAAAAAGCCTGCGCCACTACCCCATCCCCCACGATATCCGTATTCAACAGCGCATCCCCCGGCCCTAGATTGTCGTGGATGAGCTTCAGCACCCAATAACGGGCATTCGGCTTCCCCGTCTTCCAGTTGATCATGCTGACACTCGGGAACTGCGTGGGATATCCAACTAACTGTGATTCCCCAATCAGGTCAATCCCCATTCGCACCAGTCCCAGATATACGTAGGCATAAACCGCGCCCGACACGTTCCAGTAATCGTCGGGAATGATCGCATTGTTGTCGTTATTGTCGCTGCCCAGGATACTCCCGATCTCATCAACCGTCGTCCTGGTTGCCGGCGACAATCGTTTACGAATGCTCTCGATAAACTTCACTTCTTTCAAAAAGCCGTCTGCCTGATCGAAAAAAGTGTATTGCATCACCGGAGTACCCTGCTGGATCGAACCGCCCGCATAGAAGTGATAGGAGATCATATCCAGAGGTATCCCCGGCTTGTGATTCGCCGGATTTAGAAAGTATTCGAACCACTCCGGGCGATCGGGGTAAGCCAGCGCCATCCCCACAAATTTTGTGCCCGGCGACACCTTCCGGATCGAATTGACGACCGCATCATAGATTCGCGTGTACGACGCCGGCGTATTGTTGTGTTCAAAATCGACCTCATTCAGCACCTCCCAATAAGGAATATCGAAATGATATCCCGACGAATGCTCCTTGCCCAGTTCATCTTTGAATCCCCCCTTCGTATACCAGCTATATAATCGCTGATAATAGTTCCCGATCTCTGCGTAGGTAGAATCCACCGGCACAGTCCCCTGTGTATAGTCCCATACGGCCGAATCAGGATTAGCAGGGATCGTCACCGGCTTCTCCGTCTTATACATCCAGGTCGGGATCGTGCTGAAATTCAGGATCACCGGATGGCCCTTTGTAGCCTGCAAAAAGTCGAGGGTCATGGGGTCAATCAGGCTGAAGTCCCACGACGTCTGACGATCCGCCGGCGGCCGAAGTTCCGCAACCGCCAGCTTTGGATACGGCAGCCAGGGGACATACCGGACATAGTCGCAACTCAGGGCTGCCAACGCGGCGAACGACGCGTCATGGATAGACGAACCCCGGCGCAGCGGCGGGTTCACCACCACCTGCAACGTCGCAACCGATTTGGAGATCAATTGGGTCTTGTCCCAGTCTATGACCAGGGAATCTTTCTGCGCGGCGCAAAGGGCGGGAATGAACGAGCAGAAAATCAGCAATCGTTTTTTCATATCCCGAATTTAATGGATATTAAGTGAATATCGCCCCTATCGCACCCGAAAAGCATCATTGTAGAAAGCTAAGTATACTAATTAATAACATTATATATATTTTTACTTAGCTCATATATATAAGAGATTATGAGCACGCTTGCACCAATTAAGACAAGGGGTTATAGGTGATTCTTTGTAACCTACGACCTGACAACAAGTGGGGCGGCTCTGGCGTTATGGATTTTGAAGTTACGGCTCAAAATAGTAATTTCGCTGTAGAATTCCTTGACTATGGGCAATATAGAATTTTCGAAGATCGGGCGGGCTATCCTTGAAAATAAGGAGTTGTCTGATTATATCTCAGTTCGTCTGGCTAACGTGACCCCTGAGGAAGACGCGGCAGGCAAGATACTTATTGAACTAACGAACGGAAAAACACTTGTTCTTCGTTTTGGTCCTGGTAATATGCCCACAATAAAAAATGCTGCAATCCAACAAGAAGCAGAACTCGTTTAATTCAATTTTAACTTTAATAGCTCGTGAATCTTGCACTGGGAGCTGTCCTTTTGGTCATCCTCCTAATACCTCCGTTGATATTTATTTATTTCTATGGCAAGGGTACCCACGCGCGGGGTATACCCAAGATGACTTTGGTGGAGTATCTTTTTTTGTCGGCAGTCCTCTCGTTATTTTTACATAGCGCGGCTATCCGAATTTTCAAGCTGAATATCGACTACAAATTCCTCGTCCAATTCATTTCAGGGCAGTTTAAACCAGAGGATATTGAAAAATACGACGCCAAATGTGGCCAATATTTCAATGGATTTGCCCTATATACGTTTTTGCTTACTCTATTTTGTGCGACTTTAGGTTGGGGTCTGAGCCGTATCGTAATTAGTAGACGGTTACGGATGTTGGGATGGCTTCAGCGTTTGCGTGGAAGTCGGAAGCCGGACGAACTCTTCTGCTATTTCAATACCTGGTGGTATTATTTCCGGGCTAATGAATATGATACAGCATACAGTTATCTTGGCGGGACGCCACCGTTGGTTTATGTAGACACGTTAGTGGACACATCCGATGCATCAGTGCTTTATTGCGGAGTCCTTCACGATTTTATAATTAAAGGCGATGACCTTCATAGTATTTATCTGAGCAACACGATCAAGCGATTGTTTTCCCAGAAAGATAATTTGCAGATCATTCGCTTAAAAGAGGGTGAAGAAGTTAAAATTACCCCGAGTGGTATATTTTGCATTCCATATGCCAACATAATCAACCTTCATATCCGGTTCGTGTCGGGTATAGCTGTTGAAGACGGTGATGTCGAAGGTCGTGAGGAATTAACGGTTAAAATGCTTAGGACAGCCAAACCTAAAATATCCAATCGCCAAGCGGCCGAGCCGTGAAGGCAATCGTAAAAACACGATTTTAGGGGTTTGTTCCTACCACTCGCTAAGTTTCCCAATAAAAGCCCAAAACGACCGCGCACCATATCCGGCAAGTGCGCGACAACTTTCGCATCTTTAACCCATCAAGAGTGGAATAGTGCATCCAATATCCGAAAGATAAACCAACCTCTGAATCCAACCCTTTTGAACCCCGAAATCCTGATCCGGTACCGTGAAGAACTGAACAACCGCTCGTCTGGCCCCGTGCATTCGATGCATCCGCCACCGCCGTGACCCCGGCGGTTTTTTTATTTCCCTACTCTGCCAACGCTTTCCTCACCTGCCGC
>DATMLR010000464.1:0-4488 GCA_035570015.1 Puia sp. | reverse complement strand
GGCGGTGGAACTGACCGAAAGCGGCGGAGGGATTGTGATCGACAGCGCGGTGGAGGCTGAAAAAGTATTTGACCGGCTACTTCGTGATGCGGAGGAACGGGAGGAAATGGGACGCGCATCCAGGGAATATGTTCATTCCAGGAAGGGGGCGACAGCGACCGTTATCCGGTTTATTCAGGAAAACCGTCTTTTGACGAGCTGATAAAAATGGCGGGTGAGGTTATTGTTTTCGTCCCAGCCGAGCTTGACCTTCAGCTCCCGTTCCATCCAATATTCAGCTTCAGGAAGGATGCGGAAGGCGTTGATTGTCTTGATACTGCGCTCATACATGGCCTCATCTCCCCTAAATAATTGGTTGACAAATACATACCGGTCATTTACTCCAATAGCCTTTTTCAGGTCGCGGACGGGGGTGTCGTTGAGGGCTGACCGGAGGTCGACGATATCGGATTTTAGCTTTTCATTGAGGGAGGAGCCGTTGCCGCCGCCGATGATATCGTTGATCTCCCGGCTTTTCTGGGAGAGGGTGAAGCGGTCGGTAGGTTTCTCGGCGAGGGGGTCGAAGGGCCAGACGCCGCGTTCGGGCTCTTTGGCACGGGATACGGCTGCGACGGCGGTACCGTTGGGGGCGGGCGCACCGTTAGCGGCGGCGATCGACGGAGAGGCGGTTGGGATGGGAGTGCCGTTGGAGGCGGCAGGAGCTGGGGTGCCATTGGCGGGGACCGGGGCGCCGTTGACGGGAACCGGAGTTGACGCCGGGCTGGCGGAACCTGACGCTGCCTGGGTGATTTTTGCGGCAGATGGCATCATAACCGCTATCTTCGTCGGCATTACCCTGCCGGGGGCCGGTTGGGTCGCCAGGAATCGAAGCTCGGCTTCCAACAGCTGGGTGGTCTGGAGCATCTGGGATGGCTCGGCCTTATGGTCGAGCTGCTCCAACAGCTGGGATATCAGTTCTTTCAGTCGTTCCATGCCAGGTACATTAAGAGTCGTATGGGTTAGTAAGTGTAGTCTACCAGTAGTCCCTATAAAGTTATAACAAATTCCGAACCTAATTTATATGTATCTATGTTCATTGAGCCTCATTTAACAACTGAAAAACGAGGTTGGATCGAAGTCATTTGCGGATCGATGTTCTCCGGGAAAACGGAGGAGCTGATCAGAAGGCTAAAACGTGCTAAAATTGCCAATCTAAAAGTCGAGATCTTTAAGCCGGCCGTTGACACGCGGTACCATGAGCAGAAAATCGTATCCCATGACGAAAATGCCATCCAATCCACCCCTATCGAAACTTCCACTTCCATCCTTCTGATGGCCGGCGAAGTCGATGTAATCGGGATTGACGAAGCCCAGTTCTTTGACGATCAGCTCCCTGAGGTCTGCGACCAGCTTGCACTCCGCGGGATCCGGGTGATCGTTGCGGGTCTGGACATGGACTACAGGACCAGACCGTTCGGGCAAATGCCTTACCTCCTGGCCAAAGCAGATTATATCACCAAGTTGCATGCCATTTGTGTCAAATGTGGAAATATAGCCAACTATTCCTATCGGAAGAAGCCGGCCGGGGGCCAGGTGGTGCTGGGTGAGAAAGAGCTTTATGAGCCCAGATGCAGGCATTGTTACTATACGCTCCCGTAGGGAGGTGGGTGAAATCGCAGGCAGGGTGGGTGAAAATTTTAACGAATCATTTAATTATGAAGGGAAGTTTTTCGCAAATATGGGCGCTGTTCAAAAAAGATCTTTTGCTGGAAATAAGGCAGCAATATAGCTTCTATGGAGTGCTGCTTTATGTGGCATCAACCATTTTTGTGCTCTATCTGGCCATGGGACAGCCGGAAGGGGATGTCTGGAAGGGGTTATTCTGGATGATCCAGCTGTTCGTATGTGTCAATGCGGTAGCGAAGAGTTTCCTGCAGGAAGGACGGGGCAGGTTGTTGTATTTCTATTCGATCACCGGGGCGGCGAACTTCATCCTGTCGAAGCTTTTGTTCAACGCCCTGCTGATGCTGCTGATGAGTATGCTGAGCCTGGGATTGTTTGTGCTGATGCTGGGTGATCCGATGCCGGACGCGACGCACTTTATCGGGATCAGCTGGCTTGGAGGGGTGAGTCTGAGCCTCGTCTTTACGTTCCTTGCAGCAATCGCGGCGCGTGCGCAGCAGAGTGCCGCGTTGATGGCAATTCTGGGTTTTCCTTTGGTTATCCCTCAATTGTTATTGCTGAGCAAAATATCGAATATGGCGTTTGCTTCCGTGGTTCAGGGCGGATTGGGCTGGATGGTCGTGGTGCTGGTGGCGCTGGATGTACTGATCCTGGTACTGTCGCTCATTCTTTTTCCTTTTCTTTGGAAAGACTGAATTCCTTTATTTTTGCAATCCTAAACCGGGAGGGTATGTTTCGTAAGAACTGGTGGAAAATTTTGTGTGTCATCTTATTGGTCTATACCATAACAGCCGGATTCCTGGGCGTTGTTCCTGCGAAGCCCATTCTAAACGAGACCATCCGGAATCTATATTTCCATGTCGGAATGTGGTTTGCGATGATGGTCCTTTTCACCGTTTCAGGGGTTTATTCGGTGCTATATTTACGGACGGGCAAACCGATCCATGATGTCTATGCGTTAGAATATGCGAAGGGGGGCATGTTATTCGGGTGTCTGGGGCTGGTGACCGGCTCGATATGGGCAAGGTATACCTGGGGGGCCTTCTGGTCCAATGATCCGAAACAGCTTGGGGCGGCGATCGCGCTCCTGATCTATTTTGCTTACCTGGTCTTACGGAATTCGATGACGGATATGGATAAGCGAGCGCGGATCGGAGCGGTATATAACATTTTTGCTTATGCGATGCTGTTCCCGACGATCTTCATTATCCCGCGGATGGTAGATAGTCTTCACCCCGGCGGAATGGGTAATCCGGCGATGGATACCAAGGATATCGATCCGCGGATGGAGATTATCTTCTGGCCGGGTGCGGTTCCGGGCTGGGTGCTGCTTGGCGTATGGATCACCACGCTTCGGATCCGGTTGCAGCTACTGGCAGAAAAAAAACTCTCGCATGCATAAGAAAGTTCACTCCTGGTTGCTTTTGTCGTTGTTCGGGTTGACGGGGCTTGTTGGCCGGGCGCAGGATTCTGCTGCCGGTAAACCGGTAGAAATGGCCGACCGGCTAAGGGCGGATGGGAAAATATATGTAGTCGTCGCTGTACTGCTCACAATATTCATCGGGATAATTGCGTATGTTATCCGGCTGGATAGAAAGATTAGCCGGCTGGAAAAGGGTAGTAAATAAAAAATCAGTGTTATGCCAGATAATATCAACGTTTTGCCAAGCCAGGTGGAATACAAGTTTTTCGCAGCGGTAGAAAAAAGTTTTGATAAAGCTGCGGCTTTTACGAGCTGGGATCCTGGTATCCTTGAACAGATCAAACAATGCAATGCCGTTTATCGCATGTTCTTTCCCGTTAAGATCGGAGATAAGATCGAGGTGATAAAAGCCTATCGGGTTCAACATTCGCAGCACAAAACACCCTGTAAAGGCGGCATCCGGTTTGCCTTGTCGGTGAACCTGGATGAGGTTGCGGCGCTGGCGGCGCTAATGACCTTTAAATGTGCGATCGTCAATGTGCCGTTTGGCGGAGCGAAGGGCGGGATCAGCATCGACCCAAAAAAATACACACCTTATGAGCTGGAAAAGATCACCCGGCGTTATACGTCGGAGCTGATCAAAAAGAATTTTATCGGCCCGGGTACCGATGTCCCGGCGCCCGACTATGGTACGGGTGAGCGGGAGATGGCGTGGATTCTCGATACGTATATGAGTATGCGGCCGGGTGAGGTCGACGCGCTTGCTTGTGTCACGGGCAAGCCGGTCTCACAGGGCGGAGTAAGGGGTCGCCGCGAGGCTACGGGGCTTGGGGTATTCTATGGCATCCGCGAGGTATGTCACATGGAGGAAATCATGAACCGGCTGAAGTTGAAGCCGGGGGTGGAGGGGAAGACGGTTGTCGTCCAGGGGATGGGCAACGTAGGATACCATGCGGCAAAGTTCTTCCGGGAAGGCGGGGCGAAAGTGATCGCGCTGGCGGAATATGAGGGCGCTATCATGAACCCCGAGGGTCTGAATGAGGAAGAAGTCTTTCAGCATCGGAAGAAAACGGGGAGCATCCTGAATTTCCCGGGTGCAAAAAATATCAGCAAATCGGGTGATGCCCTGGAGCTGGATTGTGATATCCTGATCCCGGCGGCGTTGGAGAATGTGATCAATGGGGAGAATGCGCCGCGAATAAAGGCCAAGATCATCGGTGAGGCGGCGAATGGGCCGTTGACGCCGGAAGCGGATGAGGTCTTTATCAAAAAGGGGACGTTGGTAGTACCGGATATGTACCTGAATGCGGGCGGGGTGACGGTCTCGTATTTCGAGTGGTTAAAGAACCTGAGCCATGTGCGGTATGGGCGGATGGAAAAGCGGTTCACAGAAAATATGAATA
>DATMLR010000463.1:0-2677 GCA_035570015.1 Puia sp. | reverse complement strand
GATCCCCGTATGCCAGATCTCCCTGAACCCCGCCCACTGCAATAACATGAACAGGATGCCCAGAATTGTCGTCACCGTCAACAGATTCCGGTACCGGAGCATCTCGCGCTCTTTGAAAGATCTTAATGCGATCTGCATCGTCAGGCTGCTTAACAGGATCGTCGCCGTCGAATACCAAAAGGCCCTCGGGATCTCAAACGTCGTCCAGCCCGCCGCATCCCGCTTCACTACATACGCACTCGTCAACCCGGCAAACATCATTACAATGCTTGCCAACGCCACCCATAACGTGAATTTATGAGGATGTATTTTCTTTCGTTGTTCGTTCACCGCTTCCATAGTTTTCTTATCGTTCAGTTCTTCGTCGCCAGCAGGCCGAGCAACACCACCGGCAAATAAATATAGCTGCTGAACATCACCCGCCTCGCCGCCTTCACCGTCATCTCCCGGTACAACCGGACGCACTGCCCGACCATGAAGAGATTCGCCAGGAGTACGATGATCGCCCCGATCGGCCCGCACATCCCCGTCAGCCACGGGAGAACCCCGACCGGCACGAGCAGCAGCGAGTAAATGACCGCCTGTATTGCCGAATATTTGGTCGGCCCCTCCGTGGATGGCAACAGCTTAAAACCCGCCGCCGCATAGTCCTTGTGCGCGATCCAGGCGATGGCCCAGAAGTGAGGGAACTGCCAGAAGAATTGGATCGCGAACAAGATCCACCCTCCGGCGCTCAACCGGTCATTCCCCGCCGCCCAGCCGATCAGACAGGGCAGACTGCCCGGAACTGCCCCAACCAGCACGGAGATCGAACTGATCTTTTTCAGCGGCGTATAGATAAAGGCATACAGGAACAGGCTAAAAGCCCCCAATCCCGCCGCAAGCAGGTTGAATCGCGACAGGATCAATGTCCCCCCAATGCCCGCCAGGACCGCAAACGTCCACGCCTCTTCCGTACTCATCCTTCCGGCAGCAACCGGCCGCCCCGCCGTTCGCTTCATCAACGCATCCGTATCCTTCTCCACGATCTGGTTGATCGCATTCGCGCTCCCCGTTACCAGCATGCCGCCGATAAAAAAGAGCCCGATCGCCGCCCAGTCATATTCTTTCACTTTCGGCGCCAGCAAATAGCTGATCAAGGCAGAAAAGACAACCATGAAGCTCAGATTGAACTTGATCAGCAGCTTATAATCCTGCAGTTTGCCGGCAAATTTTAAAGAACTAGGTTGCTTCACTATTTGATTATATCAATGCTCACTCTCATTGCTGCCTATCGGCTCGGTCTGCGGAATGAAGTCCCTTCCATCCTTCGCATAATCATAAGGCCAGCGATGAACTTCCGGAATATCACCAGGCCAGTTGCCATGACCGGGCCGGATCGGCGCCGTCCACTCGAGCGTGGTGGAACCCCAGGGATTCCTGGTCATCACCCGCCGCCCCTTGAAGATGGAATAAATAAAGTTGAATACGAACAGCAGCTGCACCGCAAACGTGATCATCGCTACCGTCGATATAAACCGGTTGAGGTCGCCGAACTGGTTAAAGGCTATCCAGCTGCGGTAATCCAAATACCGGCGCGGCAGCCCCGCCAACCCTTCGTAGTGCATCGGCCAGAAGATCAGGTAAGCACCCGCAAACGTGATCCAGAAGTGGATATACGACAGCGTATTGTTCATATACCGGCCATACATCTTCGGGAACCAATGATAAATGCCCGCAAACATCCCCAGTATCCCGGATACCCCCATCACAATATGGAAGTGCGCGACCACAAACATCGTATCATGCAGCTGAATGTCCAGCGTTGAATTCCCCAGGAAGATCCCGGTCAAACCACCCGAAATAAAGGTGCTGACAAAACCGATCGCAAACAGCATCGCCGGCGTGAACCGGATATTCCCGCGCCAGAGCGTCGTCAGCCAGTTGAAGACCTTGATGGCGGACGGTACCGCGATCAGCAGCGTCAGGAGTACGAATACCGAACCCAGGAAGGGATTCAATCCGGTAACGAACATATGGTGCGCCCAGACCAGGAAGGCCAGGATGGCAATCGCAAACAGCGATCCGACCATCGCCATATAGCCAAAGATGGGCTTTCGCGCATTCACGGACATCACCTCGGACACCAGTCCCATCGCGGGCAAGATAATAATATATACTTCGGGGTGACCGAGGAACCAGAACAAGTGCTGATACAATATCGCGCTGCCGCCTTCATTCGGCAAAGCTTTGCCGGTCTCCGTCAGGAAAATATCGGAAAGATAGAAGCTCGTGCCGGCGTGCCGGTCGAACAGCAGCAGGATAAAGCCGGATAACAGCACCGGGAAGGACAATACCCCCAGAATAGCCGTAAAGAGAAGCGCCCAGATCGTCAGCGGAAGCCTCGTCATGCTCATCCCCTTTGTCCGCAAATTCAACACCGTCGTAATATAGTTAAGACCGCC
Source organism: Puia sp. (assembly GCA_035570015.1). Taxonomy (GTDB): domain Bacteria; phylum Bacteroidota; class Bacteroidia; order Chitinophagales; family Chitinophagaceae; genus Puia. The sequence goes on along the minus strand of DATMLR010000463.1, from coordinate 233 downwards.
CAGCAAGGAAGACACCACGAACATCGCCATCGAGACGAGCCACAAGTCCATTCCCGCCTTCGACCCCTCCGACGCATCAGCCAGCGCACTCAACGGGGTGTAGGAGGTCCAGCCGCCTGCCGCAGGACCGGAGCCGATAAAGAGCGATGAGAGCATCACAACGCTCGCCCCGAAAAAAAACCAATACGACAACATATTCAGGAACGGTGAAGCCATATCCCGCGCACCGCACT
>DATMLR010000462.1:0-5116 GCA_035570015.1 Puia sp. | reverse complement strand
CTCCTGGGTAAGAACGATCTACAACTTATCCAGCAGGGCCTTCAACAAATCCTCGCCGAGATTCGCGCCGGCAGTTTCCGGATCGACGACAACGTCGAAGACGTGCATTCGCAGGTGGAAGGACTACTTACACAGCGGATCGGTGAGGCCGGTAAGAAGATCCATAGCGGGCGAAGCCGGAATGACCAGGTGGCTGTAGACATCAAACTCTATCTCCGCGCCCAGGTCCTGGCAATCAAAGACGAATCGAACGCACTCTTCCAACAACTGCTCGGGCTGAGCGAAAAATACAAGGACAAACTCCTTCCCGGCTATACCCATCTCCAGATCGCGATGCCCTCCTCTTTTGGACTATGGTTCGGGGCTTATGCCGAAAGCCTGGTGGATGACCTGGAAATGCTCGCAGCGGCCTACCAGGTCAGCAACAAAAATCCCCTCGGCAGCGGCGCAGGTTATGGCTCATCCTTCCCGCTCAACCGCGAGATGACCACGCGAATCCTCCATTTTCGAACCCTCAACTACAATTCCGTCTATGCGCAAATGAGCAGGGGGAAGACAGAAAAGATCGTGGCGGCCGCGCTGGCCTCCGTCGCCGCGACCCTCAGCAAGTTCGCCATGGACTGTACCCTTTACATCAACCAGAATTTTGGGTTTATTTCCTTCCCGTCCGAGCTGACTACGGGAAGCAGTATCATGCCGCACAAGAAAAACCCCGACGTCTTCGAGCTGATCCGGGCGAAATGTAACCGCATCCAGTCGACCCCAAACGAGCTGACCCTCCTTATTAACAACCTGCCTTCCGGCTATCATCGGGACTTACAGCTTACCAAAGAAATCCTTTTCCCTGCCATCCGGGAGGGGCTGGCTTGCCTGCGGATAACAAGATTGATGCTCGACCATATAGAGGTCAGAGATAATATCCTGGAGGACGAAAAATACAAATATCTCTTTAGCGTGGAGGCCGTCAATCAACTGGTGAACAAGGGCATCCCCTTCCGGGAAGCCTACCGCCAGGTCGGGAACGCGATCGACAAGGGGGAGTTCCATTTCGACTTCCGGCAGCAGCTTCATCACACGCACGAAGGCAGCATCGGGAATCTATCAAATGATAAAATCGCCGCGGAAATGGAAAAAGTCCTGGCGAAATTTGCCTAAGTCCGCCATTCTTCGGACCTTCTCGCATGTCTCATCCTCATCCCCATCCCCAAACCGAAGCTGACCGGCAGGCCGTCGTGAGGGAATTCGAGCTGGAGCGAATGATCCTCTTCAGTGATGCCGTTTTTGCGATTGCCATCACACTGATGGCGATCGATATCCGTTGGCCGGAGATCCCGGAAAATAAGGCAGGCATCGATCTATACCAGCTACTTCGTCCAACCATAGTCGAATTTGCAATATTTATCATCAGCTTTTTCTTTATTGGCCGCCTTTGGGCCGCGCATTTGAAATTGTTCCGCCTGCTTAGCACCTACGATAAAGGTTTGATCAATCTAAATCTCGTTCTGCTCTTTTTCGTCGTCATATTCCCGTTTACCGCTTCCGGCATGTTGGGCCACTTCAGATCCTGGTTTGTGCTGCCGTTTTTTTTATATTTCGGAAATATAGCCGCCGTCTTTGTTATTCATTTCCTTATTTGCAGGTATATCCTCCGGGTCAGGCCGGACCTTTCCATCCACGGTCATAAAGAGGAGAAAACATATCTTTATATACGGGCCAGGCTAATTGCAACGGGCGTCACCATAGCGTTGGTCGTCATGGTCCTTGTCTCGGTTATTTTCCCGGGTAACACCCGATACCTGACCTGGTCATTTGCGCTTTTCCCATTGATGATCGCGCGTACTAACATCAAGTCCAGAAAATTCAAACCCAAAACTACTACACAATGAGATCATTTTTTGCCGTCGGTTTGTTCATCACCCTCACCCTGCTTTCGGCACCCCTGACGGTGAAAGCCCAGTCAGACAGCGCCGCCCTGAAATCAGCCACTATCTCCGGGCTCCAGTCGAAGTATGCCGATTACAAGGCCATTGCCCTCCAGATCTGGAAGTATGCCGAAGTCGGATACAAGGAGGTGAAAAGTTCGGCACTATTACAGAAGACTCTTGGCGATGATGGATTTACCGTCAAGGCCGGGGTTGCCGAAATCCCGACCGCTTTTGTCGCCAGCTATGGCTCCGGCAGTCCGGTGATCGGCATTCTCGCCGAATTCGATGCCTTGCCGGGGCTCGCGCAACAATCCGTTCCGGAGAAAATGCCGGTGGAGGGTCAGCCTGCCGGTCATGGCTGCGGCCACAATCTATTCGGGACCGCATCGGTAGCGGCGGGCATCGAGATCAAAAATCTGATCGCTGCCGGTAAGTTGAGCGGGACGATCCGGGTCTATGGTTGTCCCGCCGAAGAGGGGGGCGACGGAAAGGTATATATGGTGCGGGCCGGATTGTTCAATGACGTCGACATTGTGATCCACTGGCATCCCGGAGATGCCAACTCGGTGACTCTGACCAGTACGCTCGCCATAAAGACAGCCAAGTTCCGCTTCCATGGGCTCGCCGCGCATGCAGCCGCAGCGCCGGACAAAGGGCGGTCTGCACTGGACGGAGTGGAATCCATGGATTATATGGTCAATATGATGCGGGAGCATGTTCCGCAGGAGACCCGCATCCACTATGTTATAACCGATGGCGGCAAGGCGCCCAATGTCGTCCCGGATCGTGCGGAGGTCTTTTACTATGTCCGTCACCCGAAAAAGGAGGAGGTCGTTCGCATCTTCGATTGGGTCGTCGCGGCTGCAAAAGGCGCGGCCATGGGGACTCAGACAACGGTAGACTATGAGGTGATCAGCGGTTCGCACGATCTGTTGATCAACAGCGCCCTGGCAGCGGATATGCAGTCCAACCTGCAACGGGTCGGCGGGGTCAGCTATACCCCGGCTGAAACGGAATTCGCGCAAAAGATCCAGACCTCCTTTACCTATAAAGTTCCGGCGCTGGAAACTGCAGCGGTCGTGAAGCCGCTCAAGGTGAACGATGAAGACGGCCGCGCGTCCACGGACGTCGGCGATGTCAGCTATACCGTACCGACAGTAGGATTGATCGCCGCCACCTGGGTACCCGGCACTCCCGCCCACAGCTGGCAGGCTACAGCCTGCGGCGGAATGGAGATCGGATTCAAGGGGATGATGGTAGCCGCCAAAACGATGGCGTTGACCGCGATCGACTGCTACCTGAATCCTTCACTGGTGGCGCAGGCGAAACTGGAGTTCAAAAAAGACAAGGGTGATTATCAGTATCAGGCGCTGCTTGGCGATCGGAAACCCGCATTAAATTATCGGGACTAGCCCCATCCGACGGCACATGCAAACCGAACGAACAACCCTTACCTTATTGCAGGAGAGTGACCTCCCCAATATGACGGCCATGGCAAAAGAACCGGATACGTTTCGCTACATCAAAAAACTTCGGGTAATGAGCGATAGCGAATATCAGCAGTTCCTGCGGGTCAAGCTGGAACAGATCCGACAGCAGACAGGTTACCATTGGGCGGTACGGCTCAAGTCGGACGGAAGCTGGGTGGGCGCTGTAAACCTGAACCCCATCGGCGGAACCAGGAGGCTTCAGATCGGTTGCCAGCTAATGCGGCAATACTGGGGGCAGGGATTTGCCTCCGAACTGACCAGGAGGGTGTTGGAGTTTGCGATCCGGGAAGCTGATCTGAAGGAGGTGTACGGCGTATTTGAAAAAGAAAATATCGTGTCCAGGCGATTGCTTGCCAAATTAGGGTTCGTGTGGCTGGAGGATCTGACTGAACAAGGTGTTGAAATAGAGGTCCATCGGTATGCGGCGCCGGATTAATTACCCCTTCCGTCGGTGTCGATACTCTGATTCTCAAACCGGAAGAACATCCCCACCCAGGTATTATCTGAATAACGGATCATTAGAGCCCCATCCTGCCCGACCCCATTACCCGAAGCTTCGGAGCCGCTGTCTCCCTGGTTCATGTGAATATCGTGGATACCCATCGGCGGGTTGGGACGAAAATAAACGTGGTGGTCCGGATGACTTGAATTCCGGTTATCGAAGAAGGACCCAAAGGCGAATGCTTCAGCCTTGCGGTCTTTGATTGCTTTTTTGATCCAGGGGTTGAGATCGCTGTTCAGGTTGTTGCCATCTCCGGCGCTGGTGATTGGCGGTACCAGCTTCATTTGGTCGATCGGAAATAAGGCCGGCCAGGTCCGCAGATAATCGAGGTGCAGTGAGACGGGAAGTTGTTTTGCGGGAGTGTACCCGGTGGCGATCTTTATCAGGTCGGTCAATAAGGGATGGGTGAAAGGTGCACTGAGATAAAACAGCACAAGGCGGTCGATATCCCAGTTTCCCGGGTTATCCTCGCCGGTTGCTTTCGGCGAACCTTTGGAGGTTGAATAGACGTCGACGGCGATGCGATACAACCGGCGGGCGGCGCGCAGTTCGATATTGTAGTGATCGCCGATCTTTTCAAAGGGGAGGGCCTTTTTGACCCTGCCGCGCAGCAGACCATATTCGGGTAATGACATATATCGGGAGTTTAATGAACCTGGGAACTGTCCACCCTCGATGGCGTATCCTTTCCTTCCACGATCGTCCTGGAGCTCAGTGCGATCGCGTGGATGATCGCCGCCATATTCTTCAGGTCCAACGTGCTGACTTCGTCCTCCGGGGTATGGTAGGTCTTGTCGATATCGATCTGGGTCGTGGAGATGGTGTGGGCCGGAACGCCTTTTCGGGCAAGTGAAGCATTGTCGGAGCGATAGAACAAATTCTGGGTCGGATAAGGGTCGGGGTAGAAAGTGAATCCGCTCCCGGTTAAATTGCTTTCCATTATCTTCCCCATGTCCGATCGCTCGTAGCCGGTTATAAAAGCCGAATTTTCGCCCCACTTGCTCGGCGAGCCAATCATTTCGATATTGAACATGGCGACAACCTTATCTGGGTCGAACTGGCTGGAGAAATATTGGGAACCGAACTCGCCGATCTCTTCGGCCGTGAAAGCTGCAAAGACAAGCGTTCGCTGGTTCTTGTGTAATTGCGAATAATAACGCGCCAGCAGGATCACAGCCGTAGTGCCGCTGGCGTCGTCG
>DATMLR010000461.1:0-6425 GCA_035570015.1 Puia sp. | reverse complement strand
CAATGCCGCCCGGCCGGTGTTGGGGGATGTGGCTACGATCACACCCGATTCGGTCTATGGCGACGACGATGACATCGGGGCGACGCCGGTGCTGTCGGTGACTGCCGGTTTGTATAAAAAAGACCTTGGGCACGCGGCGGTTGATGTGCAGCATTCCCTTGCTTCGCTCGGAAAATTACCGCGCGGTCTCGTTGTCGAAACGCGGGGATTGACGACGGTGTTGACCGATACGCTGGATAGTTTGCAGACGGGGTTGATCGTGGCTATCGTGGTCATCTTTCTGATGCTGGCGGCGAATTTCCAGTCTTTCAAAGTTTCGCTGGTGACCCTTTGTACCGTTCCGGCGGTGCTGCTCGGGTCGATCGGTATTTTGATGCTGACGGGATCGACGTTGAACCTCCAGTCTTATATGGGGATGATCATGTCAGTCGGCGTCTCTATTTCCAATTCTGTGCTGCTCGTTACCAATGCCGAGGAGGTGCGAAAACATTCGGGAAATGCGTTGTCAGCTGCGCGTGAGGCCGCGGCTTCGCGGATGCGGCCGATCCTGATGACCAGCGTTGCCATGGTGGTCGGGATGATCCCGATGGCTTCGGGATTCGGTGAAGGTGGGGATCAGGCGGCGCCGTTGGGTCGGGCGGTGATCGGCGGGTTGATCGCGAGTACTTTTGCGGCGCTGTTTATCCTGCCGTTGATCTTTGCGTGGGTACAAGGTAAGACCAGTATTGAATCGGTTTCGCTGGACCCGTCGGATAAAGAAAGTAAACACTATATATCGTCATTATATGAACAGCATGAAAAATAAAAAATCATTTGCAGCTGCGCTGGCGGTGACCCTGTTGTGTTCAAGGGTAATCAGCAGCTGTTCGAATTCGGATGGGGAGAAGGAGGGCGGGGCGTCAGCTGCTGCCGGGGCTGTGGCGGTTGGTCATGCAGACAGCGCGAATGCCGCAACGGCGACGTTTGTCCTGGAAAAGGGGCGGTTTGCAACCAACCTGCATGTCCCCGGCGAGCTGATCGCGTTTCAGCAGGTGGACCTGTATGCAAAAGTCAATAGTTTTGTGAAGAAACTTTATGTGGATATCGGCTCCGAGGTCAGAGAGGGGGATCTGCTCGCGACGATGGAAGCGCCCGAGCTGCAAAGCCAGCTGGCGAGTGCGGAATCCAAGATGAAATCGCAGGAGGCGATCTATATCGCCAGCAAAGCCAATTATGACCGGGTGGTGGAGACGAGCAAGACGCCGGGAACCATTTCGCAGAATGATATCGACCAGGCGGATGCACGGCAGAAGTCGGATTATGCGCAATGGGATGCGGCGAAGGCTGCCTACAATGAGGTCGAGGAAACGTTGAAGTACCTGGAGGTCCGGGCGCCATTCAACGGGGTGATCAGCATGCGCAATGTCAATCCGGGTGCTTATGTGGGACCGTCGGGCAAGGGTTCGGAGCTGCCGCTCTTTACCTTACAGGAGCAGAAGCATATGCGGCTGGTCATTTCGGTACCGGAGGCGAATACGGGATATCTGGCGGAAAAGGACAAGGTGAATTTCACCGTGAAGGCGTTGCCGAGCCGGGTTTTCACGGCGGAGGTCCGGCGGTTGGCCGGCGCGTTGGATAACCACCTGCGGGCGGAGCGTACGGAAATGGATGTGTACAGCAATGATAAAACCTTGCTGCCCGGTATGGTGGCGGAGGTAGAGTTGCCGCTGCCGGCGAAGGACAGTGCTTTTATCGTTCCGAATACGGCGATCGTCAACGGGACGGAGCGGCTTTTCGTGATCCGGGAGACGACAGATCGCCGGGCGAATTGGGTTGATGTGCAGACGGGTAGGTCGCAAGGGGGGAAGACGGAGATCTTCGCGAAAGGGTTAAAGGAAGGGGACCGGTTGGTTAAGAAGGGGACTGAGGAGATCAGGGATGGGGCGTTGGTGCCGTGACGGACGGGCCGGAGGCCCGTCGCGGAGTAACCGAGCGGAGCGAAGGTTACGAACGAGGAGGACCGTGGCGAAGCAGGTCCAACGAAGTTCTGAGGGCGTAGCCCGAGCGAGCGGAGCATACATGAATGGACGGGGGACAGCGAAAGCTGTCCAATGGGGGGGCTGTGAAGCTACTTGGCGATAAGCGACGACGAACTGTTCGAGTGATTGGGATGGGCGGCGATGAAGTCGCTGGTGGGGGCGGCGGGTGTCCAGTAGTTGCCAGACATAATGATCATATCGAGCATTTTGATGGTATTATCGTAGTAGTCGAAATCTTTCAGCTTAAAGTGTTGGATATAGTCCCAGAGTTTGTTGAGCCATTCCTGGTTGTCGGGGCCGGACATGGCGGCGATGGCGAAGGGGCAGATGAAGCAAAGGGCTTCGAAATAGCGATGGGGAAGGTCTTCGCCGGCCAGGTTATAGCCCGCTGAGATATTATCGGGGTTGCCGTTGGTGGTGGTCTGGATCCATTTGTTGATACGGGTGAGGAAGGCGGCGGCGCGGGGGTCGCCGGAAACGAGGTAGTCGGCACCGAGATGCCAGGGCACGCGGCAGGCGTTGAAGTTGTATACCCCGTCGTATCTCGATTCGAGGTAATCGGGTTTTACGGGCTGGGCGAAAATGTGGATGTCGTCGGAATCCCGTTCCAGAAGCGGGCCGGTTCCGGGGACGAGCGCGGGATCAAGGGTAGCCGCCTGGCTGGACGCGGCGGTTAGGTGTTCGGGTGAAAAATGGATATTCCTGATAAAATCGGGTACCAAGCCGACCTCAGGGCTATAGGTATTTTGGAGGTAGCGAAAGACGCGGTAGTTGTTATTGATGACGGTATCCCAGAAGGGGTCGCCGGTGGCGTCGCGGAAGGCACGTAAATGATCCGGCATATAGTCGGAAGAGCGCATATCGAAATAGTCCCGGCTGCGCGGCCTGCTGGTATTGTCTGCCATTACGATATAGGTTTGCGGATTGATCTCCTGATGGCGGATTGCGTCGATCATGGCGAATGCTTCCTGACGGTACGGGATATTGCTATGGCGGCCCCATTGAGCGTCTGCGAGCAGGAGAGAGTAGGCGATATCCATGTCACCGTCGGTGGCGGCGCTGCCGTCGAGGCTATTTCCATCTTTCGTTTGGGTCCACGCCATCAAGTGAGGGCTGGTGGTGGTGGGATGCGACTTGTACCAGCGGTACAGGCAGTCATAGGTCTCCTGCGCGGCTGAGTCAAAGCCGGCCATGAGAGCGACGATGACCATACCATAGCCCTGGCCTTCGGAGACGCAGATATTGGTGCCCCGTGTCCCTTCAAAGTAGATATAGCTTTCGCCGGGGCGGCTGCTGGGAAGGACGTAACGTTTTTTCCAGCCTTTATAAAAGGACTTGACGCTGTCGTCCATTTCTTCCTGGCTGATATGGTTGGGTAATATCGTTCCCTTTTCGTAAGACTTGTGTTGAGGGAACGGATGGGAGGAGGTAGGAAGGTAGAGGGAGGCGGCGCGGGGGCCGGCGGGGAAAGGCGAGCTCGGTGACTTCGCGGCAGTGGAGTTTGCAGCCGTTTCGGGCTGCTGGGCCGTGGAGGAGAAGGTAAGGGATAAAGTGATCAGGAAGGAGGCGAGGATTCGATAGGGCGGTACGGTGACGCGCTTTACACTTTGCATACTGAAATCTTTTGTCTCGATAAGAGATAGCAATTTCCTTGCCATCTGTGATCTGATGCAGGATCGATTATAGTATCCGATATGTTGTCCCCCGAAATCGCTACGGCCTTGGATGATCATATTTCGCCAGGAATGTTAATTTTGATTAACGAAAAACCTTCTCTGCAAAGCCTCCTGAAGCTGGTGTTATCACAACTATTTTAAACTTCTAAATCGTAAATCCATGCGTACAAGGATTGCTCTCCTGGTATCGGGCATTGTTTTGCTCGGGAGTACCTCATTTGGCCAGCAGGTGCTGGTGAAGAAAAAAAATCTGTTCAAGTTTAATTTATCCGGATTGGCGGTGAACAATTATACGCTTCAGTATGAAAGAGTGTTGGGGGCGCATTCATCGCTGGCCCTGACGTTGTCGAGTTCGCCAAACGTGGCGTTGCCTTTCAAGAGCACGTTGATGAATGATTTTGGCGGCAATTCAGACGCGAAGCGCGCGATTGAGACGACAGTGTTCACTAAAACCAATGTAACGCTGGAATACCGGTTCTATACCGGTCATGAAGCACCCAGGGGCTTCTATATTGCGCCATTCGTCCGTTATATGAATATGAAACTCAGTCAGGATTACACATTCACGCCGAGCGACGAAATATTGCATGTAGCGCATCTCAATGGGCAGTTCGATGGATTTGGGGCGGGGGTGCTTTTGGGCTATCAATGGCTGTTGGGAAGTCATTGGGCGATCGACTGGTGGATCGTAGGCCCCTTCTATGGCACGTCTGTCACCGCAGATTTTCTGGGGACCTGCAATATGAGCGACATGTCGACGCAGGATAAGGCCAACCTGGCAAATAATATCCAGAGTGTGAAGTTGCCCCTTTATACGACCACTGCAACGGTCGGGGAGAACTCGGTGGAGGCGAAGCTGACAGGTCCATATTATGGGGTTCGGGTTATGGGGCTTTGCCTGGTGTACCGGTTCTAAAGTGGACCGGTTCTAAGGTGTGCCGGTTTAACAAGGAACGGCAGCCTTGCGGCTGCCGTGTTCCCGGGTTTGGGTAAAAAGGGAAGGGGTAGAGTTTAGGGGTATTTTAGGGTAAATAATTTGTCGATACCGCTTCGGGGATGTAGTTGCCAGATCAATGCCAGGATGTAATTAAATGGATTTTAAGATTTTATATATCTTAAATTGGAATGGAGGTCTACGAATGGGAATAAATTCTCAATACGGGTTGTACTTTGCTTTGGAGGTGTCAATGTATTGATCGGCATTGCCGTTACCCTGGTCGGCGCCTTCGGCTCCGGGAGGAAGTGCTTTATTAAGCTGGCTGTTGTAGTCGTATTGCAAATTGGAACTGAGGCTGTCGGGTTTAACGAAGCGCGCGTTGCGGTCGAGGCCGATGGATTTATCGGCGAGGGCTTTTGAGAAGAAGAACTCCCAGATAGGCCGGGCGATGTGGCCGCCGTCGGACGATCTGTCGTCGAGGTGAATGAAGCGTTCGTCGCAGCCTACCCAGGCGCCGGCGAGGAGCTGTGGGGTATAGCCCATGAACCACAAATCCGAGTTATCATTTGTGGTGCCCGTCTTTCCACCCATTTCGGCCAGGCCCAGCCGTTGGCGGAGGCCGGCGGCGGTACCGAAGTCTGTGGTTCCCTGCATCATTCGGGTCATCGTATAGGCAGTCTGCTGGCTAAGTACCTCCTTATGCGGCGGGATGAAGTTGTCGAGTACATTGCCATGCTTGTCTTCGATGCGGGTGATATAAAAAGGTTCGGTATTAATCCCTTCGGTCGGAAACATGGTATAGCCGCCCAGCATTTCGTAGAGAGAAAGCTCACAGGCGCCGAGTGCCATGGAGGGATAAGGTTGTACGGCGGTAGGGATATTGATTTGCTTGAGGAATTCCGCAAAACGCTGAGGGCCCTGGGGCCCGAATGACTTCATGATATAGGCGGCCACTTCATTGATAGACCACGCCAGGCCATATGCCATTGGGTAGGGGCCGGGGCTCCAGTGGGAGCCGGCCTTGGCGGGTACGTAGTCGTTAAATTCCGGGAAGAATTGTTGAATGGCGGGGCAGGAGGTCGCCGGAGTGAAATTGAAGTCTTCGATCGCGAGGCTGTAGAGGAAAGGTTTGATCGAGCTGCCGACCTGACGTTTGGTTGCAAGGTTGACGTGGTCAAACTTATAAGTTCGGAAGTCGATGCCGCCCACCCAGGCCTTGACTGCGCCGGTGAAGGGGTCCATAACCATGAAGCCTGTCTGGAGCATTTGACGGTTATAGCGAATCGAGTCCAGGGGTGTCATGATGGTATCTTTCTCCCGGGCGGCGTTCCATGCGAACACGCGCATTTTAACGGGGACGTTGAAGCTGGCGCGGATGGCATCGTCGGACAAGCCTGCGTCTTCTTCATCCTGCCAGCGTTCACTGCTGTGCATTGCGGCGTCAAGGATATTGATGTGATCCGTCCAGACGGAGCCGTTCCGGATCTCGCGCTGGGCGTCGAGCATTTTCTGGAGGACGGGCATTTGACGGTCGACGGCTTCATCGGCGTACTGCTGCATCCGGGAGTCGATCGTGGTATAGATCTTCAGTCCGTCGGTAAAGAGGTTATAGGGCTGGCCGGTAGCGGGGTTGGTGTGCTCCTTACACCATTTCTTCAGGTCGCCGCGGAGGACATCGCGGAAATAAGGCGCGATGCCGTTGTTCTCGTCGAGCTTACGGTAATGGCTAAGGTCGATGGGTTTGGCTTTCAGGCTGTCTGCGGCTTCGGCGGTGAGATAGCCGTGGCTGACGAG
>DATMLR010000460.1:0-11500 GCA_035570015.1 Puia sp. | reverse complement strand
CCCCATCCTTCTCATCCTTTAGGATGATGCCAAGCTGCTGGAGCTGGTTACGGGTCTTGTCGGAAGTCGCGTAGTCTTTACGGGTGCGGGCATCGCGGCGGATATCCATCAGCAGGTCCACTACACCGGTAAGCTTGTGGTCTTCGTCCGCAAATTCACCTTTGAGGCCAAGGATATTCTCCAGGTAGTCGGTAAAATATTTCCTGGTCAGGCTGATCGTGGCGGAACTCAGCGCGCCAGGCGCGATATGGCCGGTCTTGAGCGAATTGATGACGGGTACGAGGTCAAAGAGGGTGGCGAGCACTTTGGCGGTATTAAAGTCATCGTTCATAAAGTCGTCCAAACTTGAAAGCTGGCGACGCACCTTATCATCCAGCGTGGGGTCTGCGGCGTTCGCGGAGGAGGATTCCTGACCCGCGGCAAGCTTCTGCAACAGTTCGTAGGCTTCCCAAAGCCGCTTAAGACCTTTCTCCGCGGCCTGGAGCGCTTCGTTACTAAAGTCCAGCGTACTCCGGTAGTGGGTCTGGAGGATAAAGAAGCGAATGGTCATCGGAGAGTAAGCCTGCAGGAGAAGGGGATGGTTGCCGGAGAACATCTCCGTAAGCCGGATCACATTGCCGTAACTCTTCCCCATTTTCTTCCCGTTGATAGTGATCATATTGTTATGCAGCCAGTACCGGGCGGGAATGTGCTTATTGCAGATCGTGCTCTGCGCGATCTCGCTTTCGTGGTGGGGGAACATCAGGTCCATTCCGCCGCCGTGGATGTCGAATTCAACGCCAAGGTATTTAGTGCTCATGGCGGAGCATTCGATATGCCAGCCGGGGAAACCTTCACCCCAGGGGCTTTGCCACCTCATGATATGTTCGGGGGGCGCGGACTTCCAAAGTGCGAAGTCCTGCCGGTTGTGCTTCTCGTCCTGGCTGTCGAGATCGCGGGTGGTCTCGAGCAGATCATCCAGGATGCGGCCGCTCAATTTGCCGTAGGGATAGCGCGCCGCGTATTTTTTGACATCGAAGTAGACAGAGCCATTGACGACATAGGCATACCCATCCCGAATGATCGTTTCGATCATCCCTATCTGTTCTACGATATGTCCCGTGGCGGTCGGTTCGATACTGGGATCCAGATTATTGAACTGGCGCATGGCCCAATGGAAGAGATTGGTATATTTCTGTACCAGTTCCATGGGTTCCAGCTTCTCGAGCGTGGCCTTTTTAGCGATCTTATCTTCGGCCTCCCGGCCTTCTTCTTCAAAGTGGCCGGCATCGGTGATATTGCGGACGTAACGGACCTTATAGCCCAGGTGAAGCAGGTAGCGGTAGATAAAATCGAACGTAATAAAGGGGCGGGCGTGTCCCAGGTGACTCTCGCCGCTGACAGTGGGTCCACAGACATACATTCCCACGTGGCCGGGTGTAAGGGGGGTGAAAACCTCTTTCTGTCTTGTATACGAATTGTGGACTTTCAGAACGCTCATATGGCCTGCGAAGGTACAATATTATTGTCCAATTGACCCGCCGCAAGCAGCGGTCTTTCCATCCATGTCTGCGCGCCTGACGGCGCGCAAAAATGCCTACGGGATTTTTAGGTCGGCTTCTACCGGGTTGTGGTCCGACCATGGAGTTTGTATTTTCCGGCATTGGACCACCTTCAAACCGGGGGCTGCGAGGATATAGTCTATCCGCAGCGTCGGGGAAATAAACTTAAAGGTCCGGCCGATCCCGAATCCTTTTTGGAGCCACGCGTCCTGCCAGTTGCCTCGGATGGTGGAATAAGTATAGGAATTGGGGACATCGTTAAAATCCCCGGTGATAAAGGCGAGGTGGGGGCAGCTATCCAGGCAGACCCTTACCTCCTGCGCTTGATCGGCACGGTGACGAAAGGCGTCGCGGAGCTTACGGACAATGGAGCGGGAGGCGTCCACGATGCTGTCGTCAACGTTCCTGATAATTTGCAGGTCGCGGTATTCCTTGCTGCCGAACAGCACGGACTGAAGGTGGGACGTAAAGACGCGGATGGTGTCCTCACCGGCCAGGATATCCGCAGCGATCAGGCTTTCGGTGGTGCGGAAGCCGTTAGGGCGTTCGTATACGTGCACAAAGGTATCCAGGATCGGGAACCGTGAAAAGACGATTACCCCGGAGGCGTACAGTCCCGGCCGGACATAGTCGCGGGAGAAATAATAATAAGGATAGTGTAGTTGGGTTTGGATATAGCTGATATTGGATTCGGCGCCGTGACGCGTCAGCGGCTCGTAGAATTCCTGAAGGCAAAGGACGTCGGCCTCCTGGCTGCCGATAAACTCCAGCATTTGCGGGCGGGATCGAACCGGCGGCCGTTTCTTTGTTACAAAGTCGTCAAAGCTGCGAACGTTCCAGGTCAGGACGCGAAGGGTGGAGCCCGCCAGTCGGTCTTCCTGGAAGTGGTTGCCGGGGTGCATGGCCAGGAAATGTCGGATATTGGACCAGCCGAGCAACAGGGCTGCCAGCGACAGCAGGGACCAGCGGCGATAGGCGCGGAGAAAGAGCGCAGCCAGGAAGAAGCCGGCCACGAGAACAAATAGGTAAGGGAAGGCCAATCCTAATAGTGAAATGAGCCACCATCTTCCGGGGTGCAGGAAGGAGTTGGCGCAGGCCAGCAGGAACAGAAGAACCGCCAACCCATTCAGGAGAATGAACAGGTGACGGGTGAAATTGCGGAACATCTCCTAAGTTACAAATCTTCTTCGTCCGCCGCCCGTTTCAAAATCTCTTTTTCTTCGTCAGTGAGAAAACGGTAGCCTTGCTGGTTGATCTTGTCGAGGATTTCGTCGATGCGCTGTTGTGTCACGTTGGGGATCTTCTTGAACGGTTCAGTGCCGGACACCTTGTAAAAGAACTCATCTTTCGGGGACCGCTTCCGCTTCTTCTTATTGGGGTTAAAGAGGTCGTTGGCCCAGTCGAAAACCTGGTTGATCCAGATACTACCGTCATGGCCCCTGCGCAGTTGGTAGATAAAGAAAAAACCGGCGCCGCCGCCGGCGAAGTTGGCGATATAGGAAGCTCCGTCACCGTGCGCGATAGTGGAAAAATCGATGAGCAGGTAAAGCAGCGTCAATATCCACAAAGGGATTCCGCCATTGATCATCGGGAAGATGCGATAGTCGGGAGCGACGGCGGTCGTGGCGACAGCAAGCGCCATGATAGCCGCATTGGCTCCGATCAACCGGGCAAAAGGCGCGGCAGACTGGAGCTGCGGCAAAATGGCGTAGGAGATCACGAAAAAGAAAGCGCCGGCCAGACCGCCATACAGGTAAATGGGTATCAGCTTCCGATTCCCGGTCAGGTCCTGGAGGATATAGCCAAAACACCAAAGCCAGAACATATTGCCGATGAACCGAAAGATAGGACCGTCGGTGAACATATAGGTCAATACCGTCCAGGGCCGGGAAGACAGTTTGTCGATGGTGCCGGGCAGCACGAACCAACCGAACACATTGGTCTCATAGGCGGCTGGGTTGAGGTTTTGCAATAAATAGATGACCCAGATGAATTTCAAGATAACGAATAGCACGGCGTTGGCCAGCACCAGCTGTACCAACTGATTCCCATCCTGGCCCAGGGCCATCTTCTTCCGATAATTATCCTCCATTACCCGCATGCTGATATCCTCAACAATTATATACTGTAAAGAGTTTAATAAAAATTGCGCCGGTTGGAACGGTTCCAGTAGATCACCAGCAATAAGCCGACCAGACCGCCGCCGAGGTGCGCCCAGTGGGCCACATTGTCGCCCGCTGTATTGCGGACGCCCGCAAACAGTTCCACAGCGGCGTAGCCAAGGACGAACCACTTAACCTTGATCGGCACGAAAAAGTAGAGATAAATGAGGCTATTGGGGAAAAGATAACCCATGGCTGCAAGACAACCGAAGACGGCTCCCGAAGCCCCGATGGTGGCCGGGTTCATGGCGGCGAAATGCTCATTGGCAATCTGCTGCTGCGATTCGATCGGAAGTGAATGAAATTCGTCAAATACAGGCGACATTTCGGGATAGAGCACCAACAAGTGAGCAACAGCAGCCCCGATACCGCAGATCAGATAAAAGATCAGAAATCGCTTCGGGCCCCAATAATTTTCCAGAATGGAGCCAAACATCCATAAGGCGAACATATTAAACAGTACATGATCCCAGCCGCCATGCAGGAACAGGTAAGTTACCACCTGGTAATACCGGAATAGCGGGGAGCGGATATCGTGCAGTCCAAAGAGGTCCTCCATCTTGAAATTGAAAGCATCTCCCAGCGTGGACTGCGCGAGAAAAATCAACACATTGATAATAACGAGATTCTTAATAACCGGCGGGATTAGTTGAAAGCCACCCGGACGAAATTCTGTCATACGCTGTTTTTCCTTGATGATTGATTAGTGGTGCAAATTACTATTTTTTTCCCGCCTCCCTGAGCTTGAGCTGCACGATATTCTCGATGTGATGGGTATGCGGGAACATATCCACCGGCTGCACCCGCGTCACCGTATAACGCGCATCCAGCAACCCCAGATCCCGCGCCTGCGTAGCAGGATTACAGCTGACATAGACCACCATGGGCGCGCCGATCTCCAGTATCTTGGCGACCAGCTGTTCGCTCATCCCGGCCCGGGGTGGATCGGTGATGATAACGTCCGGCCGCCCATGCTCGTCAAAAAAGCTATCCTGACAGAGTGCGGTGACATCGCCGGCAAAAAAACGGGCATGGTCGATCATGTTGAGGGCAGCGTTCTCACGGGCGTCTTCTACCGCTTCGCTAATGACCTCCACGCCGACGATCCGGGCGGCCTGGCGGCTAACGAAGATCCCGATGCTGCCCGTCCCGCAATACAGGTCATAAACGATCTCTTTCCCGGTGAGCCCCGCGAATTCCCGCGTGACCTGGTAAAGTCGCTCTCCCTGCCGGGTATTGGTCTGGAAGAAGGACTTGGGGCCGATCTTGAACTGAAAATCCTCCAACCGCTCGATCACGTAACCCTTCCCGTAAAGTACCCGCGGCTCCAGGTCGGAGATGCTATCGTTCCACTTGGCGTTAATCGTAAATAAAAGAGTGGTCAATTCCGGGAATTGTTGCTTCAGCTGCGCGGAGAGCTTCCCGATCAACGCCTCGTCCTCGTAGCCAAGCACAAGGTTCGCCATGATCTCGCCGGTGGTGCAGATGCGTAGCTGGAGGTTGCGAAGCCAGCCTTGGTGCAGCCGGATATCATAGAAGCTCAGATCTTCACGGAGTCCAAAGTCGCGGACGGCCTTGCGGAGCCGGTTGGTAGGCTCGGACTGGAGATGACAGGTGTCAATATCCACCACCTTGTCAAAGAGACCTTTGGCATGGAAGCCGGCCACCCGCTGCTCAGCAGAAACCGTGGGGTCGCCCAGCTCTTGGGGCAACAGGAAACGGCGGTTCGAGAAAGTATATTCCATCTTGTTGCGGTAACGGACGGTCTCGGGGGCGCCAAGGATAGGGCTGATGGCCGGAAGCGCTATTTTTCCGATCCGCCGAAGGTTATCCTCTACCTGTTGTTGCTTGTATTGCAGTTGAAGAGAATACGGCAGCATTTGCCAGCGGCAGCCGCCGCAGACGCCGAAATGCGCGCAAAAAGGCGCCACCCGGTCGCGGGAATAGGCACGAAAAGCGGTGATCTGCCCTTCCGCCCAGTCCTTCTTATTCTTGGAAAGTCGGATATCGACAATATCCCCCGGCACGGCGTTCTCAATGAAGATCACTTTCCCATCCACGCGGGCCAGGGATTTGCCTTCTGCTGCATAGTCCTCAACGAGTACGCCCGCCAGCATGAGGTTCTTATTTTTTTTTCGCACGGCGGTAAAGGTCTAATTTTACCGGCGTATGAGCAAAATCCTGTTCTCGCTGGCTGTCTGCCTGTTATTGATCAATGAGGCCCGGCCGCAAAATGGCTACAATATCCGTCTCCATTTGAAACCCTATACGAGCGGAAAGGTTTATCTCGGTTATTATTACGGGAAGATCAAGGCACTGGCGGATTCGGCACAGCTGAACGCGGGCGGAGACGGCCTGTTCAGCGGTGATAACCGGCTGCCCGGCGGGGTGTATTTCGTCGTGTCGCCGAATCGGGCGATCTTATTTGAATTATTGATCGACTCCCAGCAGCATTTTTCGGTGGCCGCGGACACAACCAATCTGCCGGGCAGTATCGTTTTTACCGGCTCTCCCGACAATACCGTCTTTCAGACATACACGCGATATACGGCCGAAAAGGGGCGGGGGATCGTGGCCGATCAGGCGGCCCTTGTTACGGCCCAGAAGACGGGGGACACGGCCGCCGTCCGCTCCAACCGCGAAGAGATCAGACTGCTTAACGAGGACATCACCAGGTACCGGGAGGAAATGAGCAGGAAATATCCGACTACCCTGCTGGCGACGCTCTTTCAGGCACTGAGAGAGCCGGAGGTCCCGCCTGCTTCCAGGCAGCCGGGCGGCAAATACGACAGCGCATATGCCTTCCGGTACTTCAAAGATCATTATTGGGACGGGCTTTCGTTCAGTGATGAACGGCTGGCACGGACGCCGGTCTTCGAGCCGCGCCTGGACAAATATTTCCGGGAGATGGTGTCGCCGGACCCCGATTCCATCGAAAAGGAGGCGGATCACATGCTGCTTTATTCGAGAGTCAGTAAGCCCATGTTCCAGTATCTCATGGTCTACTTTGTACAGAAATATGTAAACCCTCAATACATGGGGCAGGATGCGGTATTCGTCCATCTTTTCGACAAATACATCAACGCGGGTGAAACCGAGTTCTTCACGGAGAAATACCGGAAGTATCTGAATGACAGGGCCTATAGTATAATGGCCAACCTGATCGGCCAGCCGGCTGCCAATCTGGAAATGGTGGATACGAGCGGCGCGCTCCGTCCCTTATATGGGGTGAATGCAGACTATACCATCGTCTGCTTCTGGGACCCGACCTGCAGTCATTGCAAAGAAGTCGTTCCCAGGCTGGACTCGATGTTTAAAGCCAAATGGCAGAAAGAAGGCGTGAAGATCTACGGAGTGCTGGTGGATGGCGGCCAGCAGGCCTGGATACAATTCATTAAGGATCACAATTTAGGCGGCTGGACGCACGTTTATGAAACGAAGGAGCACGAGCAGGCGACGGAAAAAGCGGGTCAACCCGGGTTCCGCCAGCTGTACGACGTGTACCAGACCCCGACCCTCTACCTTCTCGATAAAGACAAGCGCATTATCGCAAAAAAACTTTCTTGCGAGCAACTTGATGAAGTTATAAACCTGAAACTGCAGCATGCAAAATCCAAATGATATCCGATTTCCAATCAACCGGGTTCTTCTCCTTTCGCTGCTCATCCTGCTCTTTTCCTCCGGCCTTTCTGCACAGACTCTATTCACGGTGGATGGCACTCCGGTCAGTAAGGAAGAATTCCTGAAGGCATTCTCCAAAAATAACACCGGCATCGCCCCGACCGAAAAATCTTACAGGGACTACCTCGAACTGTATATCCGGTACAAGCTTAAGGTAAAAGCGGCCTATACGGCCCAGTTGGACACGTTGCCTGCGCAGCGCACAGAGCTGCAGAATTTCCGTTCACAGGTGGCCGATGCTTATATGAAGGACCAGGAGAGCATGGACCGGCTGATCAGAGAAGTGTCGGTCCGGGGACAGAAGGACATCCGCCTTGCGCACATTTACTTTGCACTGCCGAAGGCCGTCACCCCTGCCGACACGCTCCGGGCTTATGAAAAAGCGATGACAGTCTACAATGAGCTGAAAAAAGGCAAAAAGTTCGGGGAGCTTGCCGCCGCGGTCTCGGATGATCCGACGGCTAAGAGCAACAAGGGAGATATCGGCTATATCACCGTCTTTACGTTGCCGTACGAGCTGGAGAGCCTGGCCTATTCACTGGCGCCGGGGCAGTTCTCCAAACCTTACCGGAGTAAGGGCGGCTATCATATCTTCAGGAACGAAGGGGAAAGAAAGGCGCTTGGCCGGATAAAGGTGGCGCAGATCCTCCTGTCCTTTCCGCCGGGAGCATCCGCCGCGGTCCGCGAGCAGGTGCGGCAGAAGGCAGACTCCATTTACCGCGTCCTCCAGCTTGGAGCAGACTTCGCAGCCCTCGCCAGGACGTTCAGCAGTGATAACCTCTCCTATCAAAACGGCGGTGAGCTGCCCGAGTTCGGGGTCGGCCATTATGACTCTGCCTTTGAAGCCACGGCTTTTGGGCTGGATCGCGATGGGGCCATAAGCCGCCCACTGGCTACGGAGTTCGGCTATCATATTATTAAACGACTTTCACGAAAGCCGTTCCCTGCCACGATGGATGAAGCGGCGACGGCCGGTCTGCGGCAACAGATCCTCAATGATCCGAGGGTGGAGATCAGCAGGCAGGCCTTGTATAACCGCATCTTTCGTGAGACCGGTTTTCAGCGGGCCGTTATTCCGGAAACTGAACTTTGGGCTTTTGCCGACAGCGCGTTTCGAAACCCGGGTTATTCCTCCAATGGAAATCTGAGTAATAGCACCATGATATTTTCTTATTCCCAGCGGGCCTATACGATAAAGGAGTGGATAGATTTTGTGCGGGTGACCAAGCCGACCCGCGCGGGCAGCAGCTTATCAGACAAGGACCTGCTCCAGCGGTATATCGAGCGGACGGCAACGGACTATTACCGGAATCATCTCGAACAATACAACAAGGATTTTGCCTTCCAGTTAAACGAGTTTAAGGAGGGCAATCTGCTATTCGAGATCATGCAACGGAAGATCTGGGATAAGGCTTCGACAGACAGTGCAGGGCTGTTGAAATATTATGACGCGCATAAGAGTAAATATTGGTGGAATGTCAGCGCGGATGCGCTGCTTTTTACCTGTAACAGCACCGGGACCGCCGAAACGCTGAAGGCCCGGTTGATGTCAGGAGCGGTGGGAGCTTGGCGCACGTATACCGACAGTATAGGGTCGGCTATCCAGGCGGACTCGGGACGGTATGAACTGGCACAGATTCCCGGGACCGCGTTCTCGGCCCCGGTGGCGCAATCCTTCACGGAGTTTACGGGTAATAAAGCCGATAATACAGTGAGTTTTGCCTATATACTTTCGGTCTATACCAACCGGGAGCCACGCAGCTATCACGATGCCCGCGGGTTCGTCATCAATGACTATCAGGGATTCCTGGAAGAGCAATGGGTGGAGGGCCTGCGGAAAGAATATCCCGTTAAGATCGACGAACAAATATTTAAAAAGTTGCTTTGACCACTTCCTCGATCACCTTCGGTTTTCCAAGCGTATAATAGTGTAATACGGGCACCCCCGCCTTCTTCAGCTCCCGGCTCTGGCCAATCAGCCACTCGGTCCCGATGTGTTCCACTTCCGCGTCGTTCTTGCATTTCAGGATAGCGTTGGACAGGTCGGTGGGCAGGTCCACATGGAAGACCTTCGGCAGCATGGACAGCTGTTTCTTATTGGTGATAGGTTTGAGGCCCGGGATGACCGGGACATTAATGCCCTGTTCGCGGCAGGTACGGACGAAGTCGAAATATTTCTGGTTGTCGAAGAACATCTGGGTGGTGATGTATTCGGCGCCGGCGTCGACTTTTGATTTCAGGTACATGAGGTCGGTATCGAGATTGGGGGCTTCGAAATGTTTTTCAGGGTAGCCCGCGACGCCGATGCAGAAGTTGGTTTTACCGCCGTTCTTGATATCTTCTTCGAGGTATACGCCCTGATTGAGGCAAACCACTTGTTTCAGGAGGTCGATCGCATAGCGGTGGCCGTCGGGTTCGGGCTCGAAGGAGCTTTCGTTCTTTGCCGCATCGCCGCGGAGGACCAGTACGTTGTCGACGCCCAGGAAATGAAGGTCGATCAGGGCATCTTCGGTTTCACGTTTGGCAAAGCCCCCGCAGATCAGGTGGGGTACGGCGTCAACCTTATAGTGGTTCATAATGGCGGCGCAGATGCCTACCGTGCCGGGACGCTTGCGGACTTCGACCTTTTCAAAGGTCCCGTCGGTCTTCTTCTTGAACATCGTTTCGCTCCGGTGATAGGTCACGTTGATGAAAGCCGGCTTGAATTCCATCAGGGGGTCCAGGTGGTCGTAGATCGAGCTGATCGTCTTGCCTTTGAGGGGCGGGAGTATTTCGAAAGAGACAAGGGTCCCTTGTGCCTGCTGCAGATGCTCAATTACTTTCATAAAAGACCTATAATTTTATCCTCCGAGGCTTGCCGCGTGCTCGGCAGAGCCTAAATTTGCCGTGCAAAATTAACGAAAAGAATTGAGCATTATTATTCATTCTCAGGACCTGGTGAAGAGCTACCACAACCGGACGGTAGTCAATCGTGTATCCGTCAAGCTGGAGCAGGGAGAGATCGTGGGGCTGCTGGGGCCGAACGGGGCCGGTAAAACAACCACCTTCTACATGGTCGTAGGGCTCATCAAGCCGGATGAGGGGAAAGTCTTCCTAAACGATGTCGATATCACGCGTCAGCCCATGTACAAGCGGGCGCAGATGGGTATCGGCTATCTGCCGCAGGAAGCGTCGGTATTCCGGAAGCTGAGTGTGGAAGACAATCTTATGGCGGTGCTCGAAATGACGAAGTTGACGCGTGCGGAGCAAAAGTATAAGGTGGAGGCGTTGCTGGATGAGTTCCATCTCCATCATGTGCGGAAGAATAACGGCGACTCGCTGAGTGGCGGCGAGCGGCGGCGGACGGAGATCGCGCGGGCTCTGGCGGTCGACCCGAAGTTCATCCTGCTGGATGAGCCGTTCGCAGGCGTCGACCCGATCGCGGTGGAAGATATCCAGTCGGTCGTAGCCCGGCTCAAATTCAGGAATATCGGCATTCTGATCACCGATCACAATGTGAACGAGACGCTTTCCATCTGCGATCGCGCGTATTTGCTGATCGACGGGAAGATATTCAAGCATGGGACCGCGGAGGAACTGGCTATGGATGAGCAGGTGCGGCGGCTTTACCTGGGGAGGAATTTCGAGCTGAAGCGGAAGGATTATCTGCATGAGGAGGCAAGGCAAAAGGAAATGAATGAATTTACGCGCACGCCGGTCCCGAGCCGTGAGGATATCGTGATTTCGGTCAAAAATGCGATCGAACAGCTGGAAAACATCAAGACCATGAGAAATGAACGGTCGCATAACGCTGTTATCACCCGCGATATCTTTAATCTGGATGCCACCGACCGGATCAATGACCGGGAAGAGCTTGGGCTGGATGATGTTGAGAAATTGATCCCTGAAATAAAATCCGCGGTGCTGAAATTTGCCCAAGGCAATCATAACCAGGAGCTTATGAAAATAGCTGAGCGGCCCACGCCCGATGAGAACGCGGCGCGTAATGACCTGAATGATATCTTGCTGCAGTTGGAAGCGGATGAGTCTTAAGCCTTTACCCTAATGTGCAGGCAGGGGCTCATTTGTTTGAGTATGTCCCGCCGATTAGTTATTTTGCCGGGGATGAAGCTATTG